>JAYEKR010000083.1:0-20199 GCA_034661115.1 Thermodesulfobacteriota bacterium
GAAGGCCGGCAATAAAGGAGGCGTGTGCGATTATTCCCGCCTCTTTGCAGCTCTGTATGGCCTTTTTTGCCTGATCAATGGTGATGCCTTTTTTGACCCTTTTGAGCATCTCTTTGTTGCCGGATTCAATGCCAAAGCTGACAGAATCGCACCCCGCCTCTTTCATGGCCTTCAGAAGGGGGGTGTCAACGGTGTTTACCCTTGCAAAGGCGCTCCAGCTGAACTCTATCCCCCTTGAAAGGATCTCATCGCAGAGTCGGTAAACCCTTTTTTTGTTTGCCGTGAATATGTCATCTGCGATGTTTATCCGCGTAAACCCATAGGACAGGACGTCCTCTATCTCATCGATTACCAGAGAGGGGTCTCTGTACCGGACCTTGAAGCCTACCATGCGTCTGCCGAGGCAGAATATACATCGGTTCGGGCACCCCCTGCTTGTAATAATGCTGACCGGAAAGCCAAGTGCCTGGTATCTTGACATAGGCAGCAGATGTCTGGACGGAATAGGGATGGAATCCAGGTCTTCTATGAGTTCCCTGCGTCCGGTATTAAGGACTTGACCGTCTTTCATGAAGGCTATGCCCGGGATATCACCCCATCCCTTCCTGTCTGTAATCACGGGCATGAGTTCCATTATAGTCTCTTCGGCCTCGCCGGTCACCACGATGTCGATCTCAGGATATTCCAAAAGTGTTCTCTGGGTATCAAAGGAGACATGAGGACCTCCCATCAGGGTGATGATGGATGGGTTGAAGAGTTTTACATCCCTTATGATAGAGGCTGCAAAGGGAAAGGTCATGGTGACCGAGGTGGCCCCAACGATATCCGGGCAAAATGAATTGAGTTCATCAAAGAGTTTTTCTTTTGTGTAAAGGCTTACTATATAATCAAGAATCTTTACCTCAATGCCGGCCTTTTCGCATACAGCGGCGACATAGCTTATGCCCAAAGGTGGTGATGGGGCCTCCTGGAGAGGATATGGTGGGGCGATCAATGCGATTTTCATGGTATTTTACCGGCTAATCTTTTTTTGTCGGAAAGAAGACAGACCGCAGCCAGCCCAGCATGGTATTGCCTTTGAGCATATCTTTGTCTATTTCTTTGTGATTAAAGACAAGTTCTTCGGGGTTCGCAAACCAGTGCGCCCGGGTATTCATCTCCCGGTCAGGGTCGAGTTTTTTTACTATCACGGCTGGATTGCCGGCGGCAATACAGTTCTCCGGTATATCCTTGATCACCACAGAACCAGCGCCAATGATGACATTGTCTCCGATACTCACCCCCTTGCACACAATGACACTATCACCTATCCACACATTGTTTCCTATGGAGACCGGGCTTGGCCGGCCGGATGAGACACGGTCATAGATGTCATGCCAGTCGGAATCCGTGATATAGGCATTGGCAGCCAGCATGCAGCTGTCCCCGATGCGTATATCCTTTGCCGAACTTATGCGCACCCCGGGGCATATCAGACAGTAGTTACCAATATTGATCCTTCCCTCGTTCTCGGACCATATGGTGAGTCTCACCCTGTGCTCCGGTGTGGTAATGATATTGACACAGTCACCTATGGAAACAGGGCCTCCAAACACTTCCATATGCCAGGGTTTCATGAAGGTGTATCCTTTGCCCAGGTGCTGGAGTTGCGGACGTATGAAGTGTTCCACGTACCAGTCCCTCAATCGCAGGTCCAGTCTTTTGATATAATAGGGTCGGTGGTCTCTCAGCATCTGTATTATATCCTCATATTGCGGGATCGTGTCTCAAAGGCATCCATGATATTGATGCGTGGGTGTTTTTCCTTGAAGAATCTATGCATCTGCGTCTGTACGCCGTGGGAAGGTGCCCAGAAGGAATGGTCAAAGAGCTGGGATGCCGGGGTGATGTGGTAGAGTGCGTCGGTTGCCATGAGAAGGGCCGCATTTGTCCATGTAAGCCTCTCCTCCGGCCATATTACCATATCAGGAAAAGTCATGCCGCACCAGAAAGAGCCGTCCTCATACCTCCTTGGCAGGATCCAGTCTAATATCCTGGATGCGGTATTTTCCATGCCCATGGCGGTCAATGCCATGACGAACTCTGATGTCTCTGCCATGGTGATCCATGGACGGTCGGATACGCATCTTACACCAAGTTTGTCCACGACAAAACGGTTCCATGATTTGTCCATACGTTTTTTTGCCTCTGCGCCAGTCAATGCGCCGCTCAGTACGGGATAGAACCAGTCCATGGAGTATCTCGACTTGGAGCGGTTGAAGAGGTGGGGACGAAAGCGAATGGCATCTTCGAGTCTTATCAATGCACTTTGCCATTCAGGTCGGTCTTTACCCAGGACAAGGGCCAGGACAAGGGCGCATTTAATGCTCATATATATGGAGCTGGACCCGGTGAGCAGCGACATGGGGTCGATCTCGCCTTTTTTATTTCTTGCCCAGTATATCTGCCCTGCCTTACCCTGGAGTCTTATTGCGTAATCGATCCCTGCGCTGACCGTGGGCCATATATATTCCAGAAAGGGCCGGTCGTGGGTGATGAGATAATAATGAAATACCCCAACGGCAATATAGGATGACATGTTGGATTCCTTGGTCATGTCCTTTGGCTTGCCATTCTCATAGCTGGAATACCAGCTTCCGTCATCCATTTGTATGCCTGCCAGCCATTCAAATGCCCTGCGCGCATGTTCGTAATAGCCAGCGATATCAAGCCCTATGGCCGCTTCAACATGGTCCCATGGATCGGTTTTTCCGCCAGGATGCCAGGGGATTTCACCGGTATCCCTTTGTTGATTTGCAATCAGGGTGCCAAGCCCCTCAATATCCAGGGGACAGAGACTATTACGAAGACATGGTTGTGTTTGCATATTGATCACCTTTTTCAAGATATAGTACGATGCTTTTTGATATCAGAGGATTGAGCAGTTTGTCCAGTGTCCTTGTGAAAACAGGTTTTTTCATGATGTCCCAGACCAGGAAACGATGGTAGGTCCTGACCATAAGGGATTCTTCGTTTTTGTGGCCCACCAGGCATTTGATCCACCAGTATGGGCTGTGGAGGGCATGGGCAAAGGTGCGTTTCACAAACCTTGCCCCGGATGACTCCAGCAGTTGTCTGAGCTGTTTCTCACGGTATATGCGTACATGTCCGCCTTTTTCAAGATGGTAATCCTCTGATAGCGTCCAGCAGATCTTTTCGGGCAGGTAGCGCGGCACGCTGACTACCAGTGGCCTGCCGGGCTTGAGTACGCGTATGAGCTCTGCTGCGGCCTTTTCATGCTCAGGGATATGTTCCATGACCTCTGAGCAGATTACAATATCAAAGGTCGAGTCCCCAAAGGGCAGATTCGTGATATCTGTCCTTGATGTCAGGTAGGCTCCACCGCCGTCCTGGCCTTCTTTTCTCATGATATTCAAGGTGTTACGGGCCGTGATCAGGTCATCCATGCCCATGTCTATGCCAATGACATCTACGCCCATGTGCCTGAATGCCTCGCCCAGGTGTCTTCCAGGGCCGCATCCGGCATCAAGGATGCGTGTATGGGGTGGAAGGTCGAGTCGGTTAAAATCCACTGTTAACATTATATGGCCTCCTGGTATATTTTTGTTAGTTCTATTGCAGTATTGCGCCAGGTGAAATGTTTCAATGCCCGTTGAAAACCTGCCTGAGCAAGCCGCCTTCTTTTGTCCGGATGATCCAGAAGGTCAATAATGGCATCCTTGATTGCATCCGAATCCCGTGGTGGAACAAGAATGCCGGTATTCCCTACCACTTCGGGTAATGCCCCGCCAGTGGTGCTGATCACCGGCACCCTGCATGCCATGGCCTCTCCGGCCGGCAGGCCGAATCCCTCGTACACAGAGGGAACAACCGCCATGGTGCATTCTGCATAATAGGTGGCAAATTCACTGTCATCTATGCGTCCGGTAAAGGTGATGGAGTCTTCAAGATTCAGGTCACGGCAAAGGCGGTAGATGGTACCGTCCTTTTTTGGTTTTCCAATCACAATAAGCTCTACCTTGCGGTCTTTGCGTATGTCGGCAAAGGCCTGGATCAGGTATTTGAGCCCCTTGAGCGGGGTATCGGCACTGTTTGTGACCATTATCCGGTTTTTTTTACGGGTGATGCCGGTTTTTGGATAAAAGGTATTTGTGTTGATCCCGTTGACCACCACGCTGAACCGGGAGGCAGGGAGGCCAAAGGACAGGCTGATGTCTCTTCTGGAGGCCTCGGACACGGTGATCAGGTGTCCCAGTTTTTTGGATACCCGGATCTGCATATTAAGGAAGGAATACCACCTGCGTATCTTGAGCCTTCTCCACCACCACCTCTGTGCCTTCAGCTCTATCTCCCGATCCACTGTAATGGGGTGATGTATGGTGGTGACAAGGGGAAGACCGAGGTGTTTCAGTCCCAGAAGTCCGGAACCAAGACACTGGTTGTCATGGACGATATCATATCTATGGCTGTTTTTTTTCAGGAATCCATATGCCCTTATGCTGAAGGTGAATACTTCAGGAAATCCACCACTGCATACCAGCAGCCATTCCAGGAGATTGACTGGCGAAATCAATTCACCCGGTGAGGGCACTCTGAACAGGTTGTCAGGATTATACAGGTCCAAGCTTGGAAGGCAATGCAACCGGATATCGCTGTCAAGTTCAGGGTAGGGGGGGCCACTGAGTACATCCACCTGGTGACCCAGATCCGCAAGTGCACGGCTGAGCCTTTTGATATATACACCCTGTCCGCCGCTTGTCGGGTTTCCCCTGTACGATAGCAAACATATCCTTAATGGTGCGCTTGTCTCTGAGGTCTTATCCTGCATTAAAGTACTGTTCACTGCCGGTTGTCTCCGCTGACCGGCATTACCGGCCCATTTTTATATGAATACCTGGAAGCTTATAGCAGTCTTGCCCGGTGAAGGCAATATCAATCATATTTTCTCCCAAATGCGGTGAGTTAGGTGGCACGGCCCGATTTTTTTCGGATACTTGACTTTGATGAGACTCAAATGTTTAGTTTGTTTTATGATTCTTATTGTGAGTGGAGGAAAACAACCTCCATCAGGGTTTTTGAGGGAATGCGCCCAAAGGGCGGACAGGATTATTGCGGCAGACAAGGGGGCGCAGTACTGTCTTGATGCAGGGGTCATTCCTGATCTTGTGGTGGGGGACATGGATTCCATCTCCGGGCAGGCCATTGAAGGGCTTGATGCCATGGGGGTTGAACGGGTTTTTTTCAACCAGGACAAGGATATGACGGACACCTCGATCGCATTGGATGAGGCAGCCAAAAAGGGGGCAGACCGTGTGGAGATCGTTGCGGGCCTTGGTGGAAGGCTGGATCATACCCTGGCCAATGTTCACCTTCTTCTGCGCGCACTCAGGTCTGGTATGGATGCAATTATATTGGCTGAAGACCAGGAGGTGTTTATTGTGGATTCCGGATACACCCTGATCAATAAAAAAGGCGCAATAATTTCTTTTTTGCCCCTGACTTCAGATGTATCAGGCATAGACCTGAAGGGGTTTGCCTACGGTCTTGACCATGCACGCATGGAGATTGGAGATCCGTATGGGATCTCCAATGTGGTGAATTCAGACCATGCCTGTATAGGGGTTGACAAGGGGGTGCTCCTTGCCATACTGGTCCGGAACATATAGGGGTGACACTCTTTTAAAATGGTGTTATCGTCAAAAGAACTGGTCTTTATATGGTCTTTGTAGCCGTCAAGGCCGGCAAAAAATAAGCATCATATTTAAGGGGGAAATTTTGAAAAAGTTATTGGTTTGTTTTGTGGTTTTTCTTATTGCTCTGGTTGGATGTAATCAGACCTCACAGGGTTCAAAGATTGTTGATGGGTCAGAAAATGCTGTGGTTTCAACCCCGGCCGATAATATGGATGAACATGTATTGGCCAGGATTGGCGATGATGTGATTCTTGAGTCTGACATGGATGCAATTTTGTCACAGGTGCCTGATGAATACCGGGCCAGGTTCGATACGCCGGAGGCCAGGAAAGAGATCCTTGAAAAAATGGTGGACGTCAAGGTCCTTGCCTGGGAGGCAAAAAACAGGGGCATTGACAATAAGGCAGAGGTGAAGCTCAAGCTGGAGTATCTCAAGGATCAGATCCTGGCCAGTGAACTTGAAAAGGACCTCCTTGATGAGGTGTCTCTTGAGGATGCCGACCTGAAGGAATATTACAATGGGCATAAAGATGAATTTGCCAGCCCAATGAGGGTCAAGGCCAGGCATATCCTGATAAAGGACGACCAGAAAAAGGCCGAAGAGATTCTTGAGAAGCTGAAAAAGGGTGGAGATTTTGCCGTGCTTGCCAGGGACAATTCCGATTGCCCGTCAAAGACCAAGGGCGGAGAGCTGGGATGGTTTTCAAAGGGAAGGATGGATCCTGCCTTTGAAAAGGCGGCATTTAGTCTGAAAAAGGGCGAGACCAGTGGTGTTGTCAAATCCTCCTTCGGGTATCATATTATCCAGGTCGAAGATATCAAGCCCAAGGCCATAAAGGAATTCGACAAGGTTAAGGCCTCCATTGAGGCAAATCTGAAAAAGAAAAGACAGGAAAAGATTGTCTCTGATGCAAAGGATAAGATCAAGGACAAGATAAAGGTCGAGATTAACGAGGGGGTTTTCAAGACATCAGACAAGGAGACCGGAAAACCGATTTCAGCGGAACAGGGGAAATAGCAGGTAGACTGATTGGCTGTATATACATGGAACGGTTATAGCGAAAAGGGACGGGATGTCCGGGGGATGATGGATGCATCATCCCTGAGAGAGGCCAAGCTGAAGCTCAGGGCTCAGGGCATCTTTGTCCATGCCATCTCCGAAGAGAGCGCTACAGAGGACAATAAGAGGTCGTGGAATGTCTCATTGGGCAAGATTGCGTCCAGGCCGAAGATGGAGGATGTCACGGTTATGACCAGGCAGCTTTCCACCCTTGTCGGTGCCTCTATTCCACTGGTTGAAGCACTCCATGCCCTTTATGAACAGACAGACAACCCGGGCCTGAAAAAGACCGTGGCACAGGTGAGGGATTCTGTTAATGAGGGGGAAAGCTTTGCTGATGCCCTTGGACATCACCGGCGGACTTTTCCGGATATCTACATAAACATGGTTCGTTCCGGGGAGATCAGTGGAGCCCTTGATGTGGTCCTGCTCCGCCTGGCAGAGTTTCTCGAGGGACAGCGCAGGTTGAGGGCAAAGGTCGGTACGGCCATGATGTATCCCCTGTTCCTTTTCGGGGTTTCCATGCTGGTCCTGTTTTACCTGCTCATTGCCATTGTGCCGAAGGTGGTCGGTATGTTTGAGACCATGGACCAGGTGCTTCCACTGCCTACCCGTATACTGATAGGTGTCAGCGGGTTTCTGGGTTCTACATGGTGGATTCTGCTGGCAGGCGCGGTTATAGCCTTCTGGGCTGCCAGAAAATGGACCATGACCGAAAAGGGCAGGCTGAAATTTGATCGTTTTCGCATGCAGATCCCCTTTTATGGTTCAATATACAACAAGGTTTCTGTGGCAAGGTTTTCAAGGACCCTTGGTACCTTGCTGAGCGCAGGGGTTCCTGTTATAGAGGCGCTGAATATTGTAAAGACCGTTGTCCTGAACCGTGTTATGGAAGATGCCATTGATAACACAGTGGAGCAGGTTATGGACGGATCGACTGTGGCGGAGCCCTTAAAGAGATCAGGCGTGTTTCCTCCGATTATCATCCATATGATAAATGTCGGGGAAAGAAGCGGGTCACTTGAGGATATGCTTTTAAAGGCATCAAATGCCTATGAAGAGGAGGTGGAGACCGCAGTTGCAGGTCTTACCTCAATACTCGAGCCTTTGATGATCGTTATTATGGGGCTTTGCGTGGGTTTTGTTGTAATGGCCATCCTTTTCCCCATGCTTGAGATGAGCCAGGTAGTACATTAAACAGCAGAGGAGGGTATATGCACAGATCAATGCTTAAAAGGACGAGGGCAGAGAGATGTCGATTTTCCTTGGAGAATAAGGGGCATGGGTTTACCCTTATAGAACTCCTGGTCGTTATCGTGATTCTCAGTATACTTGCCACCTATGTGGGTACACGGATCATGGGAAGGCCTGAAGAGGCGCGTCAGACACAGGCAAAGATACAGGTGCAGGCCCTTGAGAATGCATTGAAGATGTACCGGCTCGACAGCGGAGACTATCCATCCACAGAACAGGGGCTTGGCGCATTAGTCAGCAAGCCCACTGTGGGGAATATCCCCTTGTCCTGGAGAAAGGGAGGATATCTGGATAAATCCACGCTGCCTAAGGATCCATGGGCAGGTGACTATGTCTACCTGTATCCAGGGGTACACAATCCTGATAGTTTTGATCTCTTTTCCTGCGGTGCCGATCACAGGCCCGGAGGAGAGGGAAAGGACAGAGATATTGGCAACTGGGAGGATGAGACTCAGCCCTAGGGGTTTATCCGAGAATTGGAATATTTATCGGTTCAGGGGAGTTGAGGGGTGCTGGTACCAATGGGTTATGAGTGCATATTTTATAGAAAGGCCGTTTTCAGACAATCTCCTGGTGGTTTTACCCTTATAGAATTGATGATCGTGATGGCTATCATCGCGATCACCTTTGGATACATTGGCCCCAATTTTTTTGGAGGGCTTTTCGCGTCCAGCATGGACCGTGCGGTCAGGGATATCTCCAATACCATCCAGTTTGCACGTTCCTCTGCCATAACGCAGCACCAGGAGTATAGGGTGCACTTTGATCTGGACGAGTCCATTGTAGGCATCTGCCTGCCGCAGAAGGTATCGGGAGAGCAGCCGGAGATGTTGATGGAGAGAAAACTGCCGCAGGGGGTGCGCATAAAGGGCATAAAGACCTGTTATCAGAATGCCGTGCATGAGGGGACCATGGATTTTAAGGTTACCGGCGAGGGGATCGTGGAGCTTGGAATCATATACCTGGAAGGGGGAATGGATCGTGTCTATACACTTGAAATCAAGCCTTTTTCCGGAAGGTTCAGGGTATATGATCACTATGTGGAGAAGGTCTTTGGATAAGGGGTTTACCCTCATTGAGGTGTTGATCGCCATGGTGATCCTCAGTATCACCTTTGTGTGGTTGCTCAAGGCCGAGAACCAGGGTATTGAGATGGCGCAGAGATCCAGGTTTATTACCACAGCCACCCTCCTGGCCCAGGAGCACATATCCGGCATAACCTCCGGGGACGCCACGGTTGCCCCCGGCCAGGACACAGGGGAATTCGGGGAGGGATTCACAGGCTATACCTATATAGAGCAGATTGAGTCCACCCCCATGGCAGGTTATATGAAATATACCCTTGAGATATTCTGGGGAGGTGAAGAAAGCGGCTTTGAAACCCGCTTTATAACCTATATTTCCTCCCTGTAGGGTGAATGTCAGGGGGTGCAGGGTGTTGATTCGGATATTCATTCAGAGAGGCAGATAAGGATAATGGGTAGTAAAGGAGGAGGTTTTTTTGTTCAGCGGACATAATCGTTTTTTTATGGCAGGCAGGGGTTTTACCCTTGTTGAGATATTGATGGCCATGGCGATTACTGCCATTGTTGTCACGATTATTAACATGACCTTTTTCAGGTCGCATGAGGTGATCAGTTCTGTCAGGGATACCTCAGAGGTATATGAGATGGTGAGGATTGCCATGGCGCGTATGGTAAGGGATGTCAACTGTGCCTATCTACCCTCCAGGGACAGACCGATTGTGGAAGATGATCTGGCGATGTACCGTTTTATCGGCAATGACGAGTATGGGCCAGAGGCGGCAATGGACCGCATCTGTTTCACCACTGCATCCGATATTGGTATGGGGAATTTTGCGGGCAATATATGTGAGGTGGATTATTTCTTAAAGGAGATGGAGGACAAGGATGACCTGTATTATCTTATAAGAAAACAGGACTGTACCCCGCATTATGGTGTGACCGAAAAGGGTGGCGCCTTTGAGCTGGCACAGGATGTTGTCTCCATGAATATCCAGTACAGGGCAAGTGGCGATGCACTCCTTGATGAATGGGATATGGCGAAACGTCTCACTCTGCCCAGGCAGGTAATCATTACCATTGGTTTTATGGTCGATAACAAAGAGACAAGCTATACTGCGGTTGGTACGCCTGCCCTTTACGGGATAGGGATCAAACTGAAGAATCCCGATGAGGGCGAAGGGTGAATAACCAGGAAGACACGGTGGACAGATCCATGCTGCACTGGCACCCCGGCACTATGCACGATTCCAGGGGTGTGGTTCTGGTCCTTGTGCTTGCTGTAGTCTCCCTTTTTACCGTAATGGTGGTTAATTTCAGTGCTGACCAGTCCCTTGATATCGAGTTTGCCTACCATTTCAGGGATTCTCTCCAGGCGGAGTACCTGGCCCGTGCAGGTGTGGAGGCGGCAGTAGCCCTCCTGGCGCAGGATGATCCCACCTATGATGCGCAGGATGAAGACTGGGCCTCTTTTTCCGAGTACCTCCTGGCTGCATCCGCCTACCTGGAAGGCCTTAGTTTTTCAGGTACCCTTACAGACGAGTCTTCAAAGATAGATATCAATTCCATTGTTAAAGCGGATGGCACAAGAGATGAGTTTCGAATCCAGGAGTTAAAGAGGCTGTTTTACATCCTGGAGATAGATATAACGCAGCCAGAGCTGGCTGACCTGATGGATGCCCTTGTGGACTGGCTGGATCCGGACGCAGAGACGGCCTTTGGGGCAGAGAACCCCTATTATGAGAGCCTGGAATCTCCCTATGTATGCAAGGATGGCCCCATGGATTCCATTGAGGAGATACTCCTTGTCAGGGGTATGAAACCCGGGTATTTTTATGGTACAGATGACAGGGAAGGGATAAAGGCTTTTATTACGGTTGATACAAAGGGGATGATAAACCTGAATACCGCGTCAGATGAGGTTATTTTCTCTATTGTACCAGAGGGGTTTAACCCGGATGATGTGCTGAATACGATTCTGGAATTCAGGCCCATCACGCCGGAAAATCTCCAGTCCTGCATGGAGGCCATAGGGTTTTCCGCATCGGCCGACCTGGCTGAGGTCAAGTGGATCAAGGATAAGGTGCTCAGCATTGCCAGTGCACGGTTTTCGGCCCGGATCAGGGGGATAATGCCATCGGGTGCCATGGTGAATATCCATGCAGTGCTTGACAGGAGTAAGGGTAAGCCGGAGATAGTATATTACCGGATATACTGATATAGGATAAGATGATGGCGAGATATATTTTAGGTATTGAATGGGACGATATGTATGTGCATGCATGCCTTATCCGTACAAGCATGGGCGATTTTGCCATGGAAAGGTGTCTTGTGCATGAGAGAGATCTGGATGAGAACGGGGTTGCAGTACATGCGGTCTCAGCGGAAATCAAGGGGATTGTATCGGCATTGGGGGTTCATGTGGATGCCTGTGTTACAGCCCTGAGAGAAAAGGATATTATGCACCGCCCTGTAACCAGGCCCTTCAGTGACCGCAGAAAGATCGCCGGGACTATCGGGCCGGAGATGGAAGGCCTTTTGCCTGGCACAGACAATGATACGGTTGTGGATTTTGTTGTATTGGGAAGGGATGCATCCGGAAGCACAAGGGCAGAGGCCTTTGCCGTGAACTCATCCATAATCACAGAGACCATCTCCGGGTTAAAGGATGCCGGAGTTGATCCCCGGATCATTGATTCACCCTCGGTTGCCCTGGCCTGCGGGGCAAGGAATATATTTGATCTTGACACCCATAAAAATTATATCCAGATGCATGTGGGTTGGGACTATACCTCGCTGGCCTTTCTGAATGGCAGAAACCTTGTGAAGGTCGCCTCTTTCCCTCTGGGTCTCCGATCCTTCTTTCCTGATGATCCCATGAATACTGATATTTCAAGGGCAATGGAAGATGCTAGAGACAAGGGCATTGAAAACGATGTGATTTTAATGGAATGGACAAGAGAGGTCCTTATTTCCATATCTGGCCTTGGTATGGATTCAGATGGATATGTTATAATACCTTCGGGTTATACGGATCGTATTCATGGTCTCTTTTCTGGGCTTGAGGAAATCGAGGGGATCAGCCTGGATCATCCCGTTAAAAAAGAGTGGGTCTCTGTTGCGACAGAAGATGCACTTTCCGGGTGTTTTCTGGCCTGTTCTCTGGCGCTGAGGGACGAGGATAACGCTGATCCTGTCAATTTTCGTCAGGGCGAACTTTCCTTTACACAGGCAAGAGAGAGGATAAAAAAGATGGCCATCACCATGGGCAAGGTGATGGCCGTGTTTTTTGTTCTCTGGTTTGCGGGCGCGGGTCTGGCTGTGTATCTTGACGGACGTATCCTCGATGACCTTTCGTCAAGGCTGGAAAAGGAGTTTGTGTCTGTGATGCCAAAGGGTACACCGATGGTGAACCCTGTCGTGCAGATGGAGCAGAGACTGTCCACCCTTTCGGGCAAAGGGATAAGTGATTCCAATGGATCTGCCCTGGAGACTATTCGTGATATCAGCAAGGCTGTTTCCCCGGAGATCGACGTGACCATGGAAAATATCACCATAGATGAAAACGGTATAACTCTTTGGGGAAATACCGATTCATATGATAATGTTGAGAAGATCAAGGAAAGCCTGCTCTCCCTTGCGTATATACCAGAGGTCAGAATTGTATCGGCCAATGTGGATAAAAAGGATAAGCGGGTCAGCTTCAAGATGACATGCAAAAAGAGGAAGGTCTGATGGATCTGTCCAAAAGAGAAAGGATCGTGATTTCTGCCGGTGGGGGGATTGTTGCAGTATTCTTTTTTGTGGTGTGGGTTTTTTTGCCGGTGATTCATCACCGATCCGGGGTTGATGAGTCTATCCTGCTCAAAAATAAAGAGATAACAAAGGCGTATGAGCTTTCCAGTGAGATAAAGGCCGCACAACGGACTCTTTCAGGCGTGGATGCGTCCAGGACAAAGGGGTGCAGCCTGTTTGGTTATATGGAGGATCTTTCCGAAAGACTCAATATAAAGGAATATATTGAATACATGAAACCCGTGGGGGGTGGATCTTCATCAAAGGAGGTTGTCGAGATCAGGATAAGGGGGATATACGAAGATGATCTTATAAACCTCTTGTATGGCATTGATACCGGTCCAATGTCCATGAAGATTAAACGTCTTAATATCCGGCGTGTTGATGGTGAGGGTAATCTGGATATCACCTTTCAGGTGGTAGCCTATGGATAGTGAGGTAAGGAAATACCCCTTCTGGGTGCGCCTGTGCCTGGTGCTTTTCGGTTTTTTATGTGTGGCCCTCTTTTGCTTTATCCGTTTCCCATATGACACACTCAAAGACCGGATAGAAGATGTGTTGAGTTCCTCTCTTGGTGTGGAACTTGCCTTGGGGCATCTGCATCCAGGGTTTCCTATGAACATTGTTGCGGATGACGTGGCCATCAACTCGATACCCGTTGCGGATTTTGCAAGGTTTCGTCCCGGGATTTCCGGTCTTTTGCAGGGCAGGGCAGTGGTCTTTTATAATGTTATTCAGGACCAGTCAAAGGCCGAGGGCATGGTGGGGCTTTCCCCTGGGGATTCAGCCAAACCGGTCCATGTCTTGGCCCATTTGGAAGATGTGGATGTAGGGGCATTCCGGGGCTTTATGGGGCCACATGGTGAAGCGTTGGAAGGTCTGGTTGACGCCGACCTTGATTTGACGGCCAGACCTGGGCGTCTTTACAGGGCCTCTGGGGATCTTTCGGCCGTGTGGAAGACAGGAAAGATGCCGCTGCTCCTACATGGCGTTCCCCTTGATTCCATTGGGTTTGAGGATATCAGGATAAAGGCCCGTATGGACAAGGGCATGATCATTATCGAGACTGCGCAGATGAACGGGGATATATCCGGTTCACTTCGGGGAAGGGTGCATCTGCGCCCGGATGTTTCACAATGCAGGTTGAACCTTACTGGAGAAGTCAGATTGCCACCGGGCCTTTCCAGTATTGCCGGTATCCAGGGGGGCAAAGACGGGTTGAGGTTTTCTCTGAGAGGGACACCGGGCAGCCCCAGGTTCAAAATTTTGAAGTGATGATATGTCTTTTTATTAAAGAAACAGGCAATGTAAGCCGAAAAAATATAACTGAGGTGTTTTAATGAGCGAAAAGGATATATTTTCAGGCAGTTTTCCAGATTCCGTGAGGATGTCATGGGATGAGGTTGAGTCTCTTGTATGGGATGTATTCACCACAATGAGGCACAGAGATTATGACCCGGATATAGTCGTAGGCGTGGCCAGAGGAGGGCTGGTGCCTGCACGGATACTGGTTGATTATCTTCAGAAGAAATATATCTGTACCCTGCAGATGGGACACTGGGATGGTGATACAAGGCTTTCGGATAAACCTTCTTTAATCTATCCTCTGCCTGAAATGAATTTCTCGGACAAAAAGGTGATTGTGGTCGATGATATCAGCGATGAAGGGCAAACCATGGAGGAGGTGAGGGCTTACCTTGAGCCTCGTGTCATGGATATAAAGACGTTTGTTTTGGTCAGCAAGCATGATTCGCGGTTCAATGCGGATTTTTGTCCCAGGGTGCTTCATGATGACTGGCGATGGGTCTTGTTTCCCTGGTCCAGGCATGAGGATCTTGTCGCGTTTACAGAAAAGGTCCTCCAGCTTACCGGAGGTGTTGTTATAGAGGATATCATACGTATCCTTGAAGATGCAATGAATATGGAGATAGCCACCACTGAGATCGAAAAGGTGCTTGTTGATATGAAACTCTCCAGAGAGGTTCGCCAGGCAAAGGATAAGGTATGGACCCTGATATAGGTCAAAGGGATTGCAGTACGATCCAGGATTCCTGGACAATCATACCCCTCGATGCATCATCCATCCTTCTTCCGGTTATTTCCGAGGTCTCCAGTGCATCCCTTGAAGGCTGTGTGATTCTTGAAAGCGGGCACGTGGTCTATGCCAATGACCAGTTTTTGAAGGTTGCTGGATATGATAAGGGACATATTTTGGGTATGGAATTTATCGACCTGATCTCCAGCCAGGATCAGGATGGTTTTGCAAAGGCATGTGAGGACGGAGCCGGGTCATCAGATGGCAGGTTTTGGGATTGTGAGTTCATGATCACGCCGTTTTCAGGCAGGCGACTGAATGTATTGATCAGAGGTGGATGGCTGGAGGCTCAGGAAAGGACCTTCCTATGGCTGATCATCGTTGATATTACAAAGACAAAAAAGATGGAGCGCCGGCTGAAGGATGAGACACAGAGATTCAATGAGCTTTTTGACCGTTCTCCCATTGGTATCCTGTACCTTTCTCCCAGGGGAAGGATTATGGAATGTAATCTTTTTGTGAGCCGAATAACCGGATACAGCCGTGAAGAGATAAAAAAAAGTCCCTTTACCCTCTTTGTTTCGCCGGGAGATATTGAAGATCTGGAATCGGATTTCAAACAGATCTATTCGCAGGATGCCCAGATCAAGCGAGAGTGCGTTTTGATAACAAGGGACAGCAGAGAAATTGTCATCGAATATGATGCCAGGCTCATTACACGCAAGGGACACAAGGTCGGGTCATTGATGCTTTTTACCGATATTACGGAGAAAAAAAGGCTTGAGAATGACCTGATGGCCAGGAACGAAGAGAATGAAAGGGGCCTGTGGGAGATGGCGGAGGTCAAGGATGCCCTTGAATCCAGGGCCGGGGAGCTTGTCCGTGTTACAGAGGAACTTGAGATGCTTAACGAAAAGCTCAATCTTCTCTCCATTACAGACGGCCTCACCAATGTATATAATCACCGTTATTTTCAGGAACGCCTTGACGATGAGATCGAGAGGCTCAACCGGCAAGGCAAGGGTTATGGAGTTCTTTCCCTGTTTATGCTGGATATAGATGATTTTAAAGAATGTAATGATACCTATGGGCATCAGCATGGGGATATTGTTCTCGAAAAGATGGCCAGGATCATCCGGGAAAAAGTGAGAACCATTGATATGGTTGCGCGTTACGGTGGGGAAGAGTTTGTCGTTATCCTGCCGCACACAACCATGGAAGAGGCAGCCCGGGTTGCCCTGAGGGTCAATGAAACCATTAGGGAGACCAGTTTTTCCTTAGAGAGGAAGAGAAACACTCAAACAGCCAGGATTACCGTCAGCATCGGTGTGGGCGGCATGGTCTATGGGGACAGCGGCAAGTCTGACCTGGTCTCGATGGCGGACAAGGCCTTGTACAAGGCAAAGGAACTCGGCAAGGATCGTGTGGTCATTGGTTCTAAAGATGAAACAACTGGCAGGAATAAAGGCTGATGGTTGAGATGAAAGACCAGGGGCGACCAGC
Organism: Thermodesulfobacteriota bacterium; assembly: GCA_034661115.1. Taxonomy (GTDB): domain Bacteria; phylum Desulfobacterota; class Desulfomonilia; order UBA1062; family UBA1062; genus JAYEKR01. The sequence continues at coordinate 16,363 of JAYEKR010000083.1, forward strand.
CTGAGCCATGTATTTTTCAACCTGAATATACCTTTCATGAACCGGACAAGCCGGGGCTATTGCCTGATTCTTTTTGCAAATCTCCTGTTCTTCATGAATTTTTCGCAGCTCATGCTCCTTCCAAAGTTCGTTGTTTTTTTAGGCTGTACAGAGGTTGAAATCGGTTATGTCATGGGGGCCTTCTCTTTGAGTGTCCTTGTTTTTCTTCCTGTGGTCGGTTTTTTTTCAGCCAGGATAAAGAAGAAGACCCTTTTTGTCATGGGCGCAGGGGTCATGTGCATGGCCACACCCCTGTATATCTTTGTGCATGATGCAGGATGGGGCATATATTCTTTGAGGATTATACAGGGTGTGGGGTTTTCAAGTGCCTTTGGTATATCCGCTGCCATGGTCTATGACCTTATTGATCCAAAGAGCCGTGTGAGGGCATTGGGGATCATGGTTGCATTCAATATCTCCACCCATGCAATGGGACCGGCCCTGGGGGAATATATGATAGAGCATTATGGGTTTGATGCATATTTTATATCCGCTGGCCTCTTCGGTCTTGGTGCGACCCTGGTTGCCCTGTTTCTGCCGGATACACCAAAAGGACAGGGATCTCGCATCTCATCTTTTGCCCATGCCATACCCGTAATCTTTGGCGCCATAGTACTCGGTCTTGTCTTCGGGTTCATCGTCATCTTTCTGCCGCCCTATCTGGTAAGGCTGGGGACAGACAATTCCAGCCCGTTCTTTATATCCTTTGTCTGCGGCAGCCTTGCTGTATGGAGCCTCTTGTCCGGGGGGGTGTCCCGCATGGGTGACAGGCTTGCGTGGGTGGCCGCTGCCCTCATGTTTGCCCTTTTGCCCCTTAATGTTACATGCCTGGGAACCCCGGGGTACCTGGTGATTATATCCCTTGCCTTCGGGATTGGCTACGGATACATGTACCCTCGACTCAATATGGCTGTCATCGATGTGATTGGTCCGGACAAGACAGGCTTTGCAAATACACTGTTTGTATGGTCGTTCAATCTTGGAATGCTCGGGGCATCCATTGGCCTGGGCGCACTCTGTCCCCATTTGGGCTGTCCAGGGACATTCCGGGTCACAGGGATTATGGCCCTGGCCCTGTTGCCCCTTGGGCTGATGATCAAAAAGAGAGGGTCTTTGAGTTTTAAAGTTTAGTAACCATTCACGGAACGATGAACGTGGAAATTGGGCCTTTATGCTTTTGTACTGTTGACGAACGCATTCAAATTTCAAGCCGTGAACGGCTACCATAGATAAAACTTTTTCTTGTCTCCCCAATTTCTAATTTCTAATTTCCAATTTCAAGCCGTGAACGGCTTGAAATTGGAAACCTTCAAACTTTAACAAAGGGTGGTTTTGTGACAAGTGCCCGGATTTCCTTTGATCTTATCTGTACTTTGACCTCTCCTGATATCTCGGCATCTATATAACACAGGGCAATGCCTTTATTAAGGACAGGGGAAATGCTGCCCGATGTTATCCTTCCCACAGGCAGGCCGTCTTTTGTGCAGATATAGCCCGGTCGTGGGATACCCTTTTCCAGCATCTCGATGCCTTTAAGGACGCGCTTTGGTTTTGTCCCTTGCTGCAGCGCCTTTTTACCGATAAACCCAGCCTTGTTCATGTCAACGGCAAATCCGAGTCCAGCCTCAAAGGGCGTGGTTTGCTCATCGATATCATTACCGTGCAAGGGGTATCCCATCTCAAGCCTCAGGGTATCCCTTGCCCCGAGCCCGCAGGGAATTGCTCTGGCCTCTGTAAAGGCCTGCCACAGGTCTTTTACCTTTTTTGTATCCATGAATATTTCAACCCCTGGTTCCCCTGTGTATCCGGTATGCGATATCATGAGGCGGCCGAACGCGGTATTTTTGTGTGTAAAGTGGTAAAAACCAATCTCTTTCAGGTCAAACCCAAGGGTTTTTTTCAGGATGTCAAAAGACCCTGGTCCCTGAAGGGCGAGCATGGCGGTTTTTTTGCTTTGGTCTTGTATTGCCGCATCTTGTGGAGAGTTTTCTTTGATCCATTCGAGATCTTTTTCCAGGTTGGATGCATTGACACAGAGCATATATCTTTTGTCCGGCTCAATACAGTAGATGGTGAGGTCGTCGATAATGCCGCCTTTTTCATTGAGCAAAAAGGTGTATCTTACCCGGCCTTTTTCCATGGAAGATGCGTCGATGGTGATCAGGGTTTCAAGAGGGCCGGGTCCCATGTATATCTCTCCCATATGGCTTACATCAAAGAGGCCGCAGGCATTTCTTGTGGCGAGGTGTTCCTCCTTGATGCCTGTGTACCACACCGGCATCTCCCAACCGTGAAATCCCACTATCCTTCCACCTGCCTTTTTGTGGGTCTCAAAGAGCGGGGTTCTCATGACATATGCCTTTTGGCCGCAATAAGGGTGTTTTCCAGGAGCATGGTAATGGTCATGGGTCCGACCCCTCCCGGGACAGGGGTAATAAAGGATGCATGTTTTACTGCCTCATCAAACTCAATATCACCCTTGAGACCGTTTTCGGTCCGAGTGATGCCCACATCGATCACAACTGCACCGTCTTTTATCCAGTGGCCCTTTATCATGTGGGCCTGTCCAGTGGCTGCCACCACGATGTCTGCTGATTTCACGCGGTCTTCAAGGTTTTTTGTATGGGAATGGCATATGGTGACTGTGGCATGCTGCATCATGAGCAATACGGCCATGGGTTTGCCCACCATATTGCTTCTACCTATGATTACCGCGTCTTTAGATGCTATATCGATATTGTATTCTTTGAACATGGCCATGATGCCGCTGGGTGTGCAGGAGACAAGGGTTGGCAGACCGGCCAGGAGCTTGCCCAGATTATATGGGTGGAATCCGTCCACATCCTTGTCCGGGGCAATGCGTTCTATAATTTCTCCGGAATCAAGACCATCCGGGATGGGAAGCTGGACCAGTATGCCGTCCACCTCTTTTTTTGCGTTTAGTTCGTCGATAAGGTCAAGGAGTTCTCTTTGTGTCACTGTTTTTTTAAGCAGGTAGTCAAAGGATTGTATGCCTGTGTCGGCGCATGCCTTTTTTTTGCCTTTGACATAGATTGCGCTTGCCGGATCGTCACCGGCAAGGATTACGGCCAGGCCTGGCTTCCGGTTGTATCTTTGCGCAAAGGACGCGGCATCCCGGGCTATATTTTCCCTTTTTTTCTGAGATAGAGCCTTTCCATCAATAATTGTTGCCATGTTTCCTCCAAATATTTTATTTCCTGGCCTGAATAACGCATTGTCAATGGCTTGAGGTTTTTTTTATGTGTTTACCTTTTACAGGGGCTAGGACTTGTACACACATTTAACCTCCAGTGGCCTTAACCCTATGGCCCTGGGCAGGGGCAGGATCAGTTCCTTGTCTACCGCAAGCCAGCTGTAGTCCGGCCTCAGGATCCTGAGCTTTCCGTCTGCCGGGGGTTGGCTTATCTCTGTGTGTTTGTATGTTACAAAGAGGAGTACATCCATCCGGTCTTTGGTTTTTCCCAGTACATATCCCTGGTGAAAGTTTTCCATGCTTATTGTGTTTGTTTTTATGATGTTTTCGATATGCTCTTTATCTATGCGTATAATGGCATACCGGCCCACGCCCTTTTCCGAGTAGCGGGTGAGGGTCCGGGCCTCTGAACTCGAGACATATACTGTGGCCAGTCCATTGATCTTTTTCATGTACTGGGCTGCTATAAGTGCACCGGTACGACGTCCTCCTGTAGACTGGTGGTGACAGCCGTAATACTCAAAGAGTTTTTGTTGCAGGGTATCCGCGTATTTTTCCCCTTTTTCATACAGGTTTTTTGATAT
>JAYEKR010000084.1:0-4543 GCA_034661115.1 Thermodesulfobacteriota bacterium
TTTAATACTGTCTATATGAAAAGACGATCAATGTCATCCAGTTATTAGCTCGTGTGTATAAGGTTTGGCCACGTCCTTATCAGCATGCTGTTTCCTATGCCGATGGAATATTTCTTGAGTATGATTACTGAAAGGATATCGGAACCGCCTGCAGAGCCGCTGGACAGGAGCACCATGCCGCCGCCGACACCTGTGATGATCCAGGCGAGCAGGGCCGCGAGGATCTGGTTCTGTACGGGAATCGATACATGTATCAGCTCTAAAATCAATCCAGGACTGTTTGTTTTTCCACATATTAAGACCTGTGCTTACACGCCGCAGCCATATATTACTGGCGGTTTTTGGGTGTTGAACCCTTTTGTTTTTTTTCAATTTTGGCCCAGGTGTCACGCAGGCTTATGGACCGGTTGAATACAGGGTGGTCTTTTTGGGATGCCCTTGTGTCCACACAAAAATAGCCCTGTCTTTCAAACTGGTAGATCTCCCCTGGCCAGGCATCCTTCAGGGACGGCTCCACCCGGCATTCTTTGAGGGTTTGGATGGATTCAGGGTTGATATGATCAAACATGGTGGTCCCGTCTGGGTTGTCAAGGGGGTTTTCTTTGTTGAACAGCCGGTCATAGAGCCTTATCTCGGCCTTAATGGCATGGGCAGCAGAGACCCAGTGCAATGTCCCTTTGACCCTGCGGCCGTCCGGTGAATCTCCACCACGGCTCAGCGGGTCATAGGTGCAGTGGAGTTCACAGATCTCCCCTGTTTTTTCATCTTTGATAATGCCGGTGCAGGTGATAAAATAGGCATACCGAAGCCTTACCTCCCTGCCCGGTGCAAGGCGGAAAAATTTTCTTGGTGGATCCTCCAGAAAATCCGTCTTTTCGATATACAGGATACGTGAAAAGGGCACCTTTCTTTTGCCCATTTCTTCATCCTCCGGGTTGTTGATTGCGTCCAGGTATTCCACTGTATCTTCCGGGTAGTTATCAATTATCACCTTCAGTGGATCCAGTACACCCATTGCCCTAGGTGCGTTTTTGTTCAGGTCGTCTCTCAGGCAGTGTTCAAGCAGTTCCATTGCCACGGTGGAGTCCCTCTTGGCAATCCCTATGGTCTCGCAGAATCGCCGGATGGCCCCGGGCGTGTATCCCCTGCGTCTCATACCGGAGATTGTGGGCATCCTGGGATCGTCCCACCCCGAGACATAATCCCCTTTTACCAGTTCGAGGAGTTTTCTCTTGCTCATTACCGTATAGCTCAGGTTAAGCCTGGCGAATTCTATCTGCTGCGGGTGGCAGGGTGCATCCACATGCTCGACAAACCAGTCATATATGGGTCTGTGGTCTTCAAATTCAAGGGTACATAAGGAATGGGTGATCCCTTCAATGGAGTCACTGAGCGGATGGGCAAAGTCATACATGGGATATATACACCAAATATTGCCAGTGCGCACATGTGAGGAATGCAGGATGCGGTAGATTACCGGGTCCCTCATATTCAGGTTTGGTGAGGACATATTGATCTTTGCCCTGAGGACCCTTGATCCGTCAGGGAATTCCCCTGTTTTCATACGTTCAAAGAGATCGAGGTTTTCTTTTATGTCACGGTTTCGGTACGGGCTGTTTTCCCCGGGTTGTTTCAGCGTCCCCCTGGTAGCTCTTATCTCATCGGCATTGAGGTCGCATACATAGGCCAGGCCCTTTCCTATGAGTTCCACGGCAAAATCGTAGAGCCTTTCATAGTAGTCAGAGGAATAGTAGAGGTGTTCGCCCCAGTCAAAACCGAGCCATTTTATGTCCTCTACAATGGATTTCACATATTCTGTTTCTTCTTTGTCCGGATTGGTATCATCAAACCGCAGGTGGCAGATGCCTCCTGGATTCTCCGCTGCAATGGCAAAATTGAGGTGTATCGCCTTTGCGTGGCCTATGTGAAGGTAGCCGTTGGGCTCGGGAGGAAAACGGGTTGTAATGCGCGAGCCATTTTTTTCTGTCCTGAGGTCTTCGGAAATGATGGTGCGGATAAAGTCTGTTTTTTCCAATGCATGTCCCTCCTAGATTAGAATCCTGAACCTATCCCATATACGGCCCGCTGTAAAGCCCGTCTAAAGGGTATCCATTGCCCTGGCAATGGCCGGGCGATTTTTGCCCAGCGAAACATTGTACCGGTTGCTGTAGAAATGACCCGGCCAGATAATGGTGTTATCCGGAAGTCCCATGATTTGTTCCAGACTCTTTTTCATCTTTGTCCTGTCTCCGCCCGGGATGTCGGTGCGTCCGATGCCCCCGGCAAAGACCGTGTCACCGCTTATGAGATTCCCATCCCAATACAGGCATATGGAGCCGGGTGAATGGCCTGGTGTATGGATGATATGGATTTTTTGTTCACCCAGGGAGATGGTTCCCTTGTCTTTAAGGCAGAAGCGTACATGCGGTGGGATACTGCGGGTGAGCAGGATGCTTGCGATGTCACCCATACCCCTCATCCCGGGGCTTCCATCTCCCTTGTGCGCCATGACAGGGCAGCTGTGTCTGAACCAGGGATTTCCCAGGATATGGTCGAGATGATAATGCGTATTGATGACGGTTGTTACACGCCTGGAAGCCTTGTTGAGGTGTTTCCCGATATTCCAGGGCGGGTCGATGACAAGGATTTCGCCCGAGGACTCGTCCTCTATGATGTAGGATAATAGTGAGAACCTTTTGGTTGCGACCTGTCTTATGGTCAGCGCTGATGATGTCATTTGCAACTATGTCCTTCTTTTTTGGATGACCCGGTTGAAGACGGGCAAAAGCAAGCTTGCCAAGATCACGCTTCCTGCTGCCTGTATGAGGTTGAAAGGCAACTCTGCCATGGCCGCCATCTTGTCATACATGATCCACTCTGCCACAAGATATCCGAGTACCATCCAGGCCGTGGCGACACAGAAGCATAAGACCTGGACAATACCTATCTTGTTTTTCTTTGTCTTAAAGACAAAGAAACCCAGCCATACGATAAGGGCTTCCATCCCCTTTATGATCAGTGTCCACGGGGCCCATTGAGGGTATCCCCCGATGATGTCTGCAAGGGCAGAACCCATGCCCCCTGCCATAAACGCGGCTACAGGGCCGAAAAAAACACCCGAGAGCAGGACAATGCTGTCGCCCAGGTTCATGTATCCGTTTGTCTGGGGTATGGGTATGCGTATGATCATGGTCGCCACTGCGACAAGCGCTATAAACAGGGCAAGCAGGGCAAAATCTCTGATATTCATTATGTGTTCTCCTTTATATAATCAATGGCCTTTTGAAGCCTCTCTATAACACGTTCTTTCCCAAGGGTGAACACGACCTCAAAGATCCCCGGCGATGCCTTTTTGCCGGTGAGGCTGATACGCACGGGCTGGGCGATCTTTTTAAAGGGTATGTCGAATTGTTCTATTACCTGGCGGAAGACATCTTCGATGCCAGACAGGTCAGAGAAATCCAGATCCTGTATTTGCGTTATAAGTGCATCAAAGATCTCTTCCATATCCGGGGTGAGAAACTTTTTTTTGAGCGTTTCATCGGGTTCCTTGTATGTAAAATAGAATCCCGAGTATTCGACCATCTCTTCTAAGGTCTTTGTGCGTTTTCTTACGTCACAGACGACTTGTTTGAGGTATGATCCTCCCTGGATATCATATCCCTTTTGTGATGCAGCCTCTCCGAGGAGATACCCTATTTTTGATGGATCCCCCTCCATGATATAGTGGTGGTTCAGCCAGAGGAGCTTTTCCATATCAAATACAGCGGCTGATTTGCCCACATCCTTGATATCAAAGAATTTGATGAGCTCTTCGAGACTAAAGATTTCCTGGTCTCCATGGGACCAGGAGAGCCTGGCCAGGTAGTTCATCAGGGCCTCCGGGAGATATCCCATGTCCTTGTATGCAATGGCAGAGGTGGCGCCGTGTCTCTTTGAAAGCTTTGTCTTGTCCGGCCCCATGATCATGGGGACATGTGCGAACCTTGGAGTCTCAAAACCCAGTGCCTCGTAGATCTGGATCTGTCTGGGGGTGTTGTTGACGTGATCGTCTCCCCGTATCACATGGGTGATGCCCATGGTGGCGTCATCCACCGCCACGGTGAAGTTATAGGTGGGCATGCCGTCTGTCCGGAGCAGCACCAGGTCATCGAGTTCATTGTTGTTGACTGTGATCTTGCCCTTGATGATATCATCAAAGCTGGTGGTTCCTGTATCCTCGGAGACAAAGCGCAATACCCTTGAAGACCCGGGCCCGAGCCCTTTATTTCGGCAGGTGCCGTCGTACCTGGGGTTTCTCTTTTCCTTGAGCGCCTTTTGTCTTGAGGCTTCCACCTTTTCAGGCGAGCATTCGCACCAGAAGGCCTTTTTTTCATCAACGAGTTTTTGTGCGTATGACCGATATATATCAAGGCGTTCTGACTGGTATATCGGGCCTTCATCCCAGTCAAAGCCGAGCCATTCCATGGCCTTCAGGATCTGGTCGGTTGATTCTGCGGTGGAGCGTTTAAAGTCTGTATCCTCGATCCTCAGCACAAAACTG
>JAYEKR010000085.1:0-4472 GCA_034661115.1 Thermodesulfobacteriota bacterium
TCCGTAGAGATCCTCAAGTATTTTCCCCAAAAACAGTGGCGCTATATCAATATCCATCTGTTTATTTGAACTCTTCCACTTTTTTAATAATAGACTACAAACGAATCCTTATGTTGATATCGAGTATATCAATCGGACTTCAAATATAATCCGATTACATGCCTTTGATCTTTAGTATGACAAAATGGTTTTACTTATATATGACAAGTTTTTTTGTCTTGGATCCAAAATAGTTACATTTAGCCTTAACCTTTAGAATGTCCCCCTCTTTTGCTTCTACATTATACGTGTACGTGAAGGGAGAAGGGTCTGGCTGGCTCTTGTATTCATGTGCCTCAACAAATTCCCCGTTTTTTGTGATTGTTATTTCTTTAATATAATGTTTCTGGGGGCTGGATGCAGAGTGAGAAATAGTTACGCTTAATGTGTGGGAGTTTAAATCATAACCCAATTCAACGTCCTTTGGTCCATGTGCATAAGCTGCTGCAGGCCAAAACGAAATTGCCATAAAGCATAAAAAGATGCACATCATATATTTTCCAGGAGATACTCTATTAAAAGACATGAGGCTTCCTTTTACCCTCATTTGTTTTAAAAATGACATTTGATATGTTCCTCCTTTTGCATTATTCCAGCTTCAACAATCATTTATATGGTAAAAAGGCAACCATCACCCCCCCGAAACCACCACCCTTCTCCACAAAATAATATGCGGCGTGAGAGTTGGACTGCAGATTGTTATGGGTCAAATGACCGGCCATGAGAAACGCGGCTGTCCCGTCATCCATAATTGTCGGTTTTGACAAGACTGCCACGTTCACATTGCCTTCAGAATCCGCCGTCACAACATACCGAACCCCTTTGATTAGATTTTCCAGAGACCATGCAAGTTGCAGTATTCGCGAACTGTAACCTGATCCCCTTCACAATGGAACTCGGCTTCGGGCGCATCTCCAGGTTTCAAAAACTGCCTGTAGGCCTTACCATCTGAAATGACCTCTATCCACTCGATATAATGTTTCTCCTCCATTGGATGGGGGACATCACCAACCTTTACTTTTATGACACCCCCTGCAACATCTTTAACTGGAACATGTTTTTCCCTGGCCGCATCAACAGTATTTTCCTTAAAAACCTTCATCGGCTGGTTACAGCATACGAGCTCACCCTTGCCTCCGTGAATCACCTCAACAATATTTCCACATATCTCACATTTGTAAATCTGAAGTTTCTCTGTCATGGCTCTTGTACCTCCTTTTTTTAAGTTCGCCCTAAGCTTCAGGGGCTGTCCCGGGTGTGAAAATGCGACTCCCCAGCTCCCTGTCAAGCATGACAAGGCCATTCCCGTTGTCGCCTATGAGTTTCAGCTGGTTAATAATATCGTTATCGTTCCCCTCTTCTTCTATCTGCTCGGTTATGAACCATTGAAGGAATATCCCTGTAGCGTGGTCCTTTTCTGCAATGGCAATATCTGCCAGTTCATTGATGGATTTTGTAATAAATTTCTCATGATTGAGGGTCTTCTCAAACATGTCCAGGGGAGACTCAAACTCCACAGGTGGTTCATCGATTGCCTTCAATTTTACCGGTTCTCCCTGATCGTTAATATAGGTGTAGATCTTCATGGCATGTTCCATCTCTTCATTGTATTGAACCATGAACCATTTGGCAAAACCCTTGAGCCCGATATACTGGCTGTACGCCGACATGGACATATACAGGTAGGCCGAATAGATCTCTTTGTTTATCTGTGTATTCAACGCATTCAACATATTATTACTCAACATTTTACCCATTACCTCCTGGGGTAATTAAACCCTACAGTCCTCGTTTCACACTTAAAATGACTGGATCCGTCCGTATAATCTGCAAACGCTGCGGATTAAGGCTTCCAGACCTTCCACACCTTGCCCACGAGATCCGGTCCGGGCTTAAGGATCGGTTTACCCGGCTCCCATCCTGACGGGGTAACCTCTGCGCCCTTTGTTTTGCGCACATGCTGGAAGGCCTGTATCTGCCTGATAGCCTCTTCGACCTTTCTCCCGACCGGAGGGCTTAAGATCTCCATGGCCTGAACAACACCATCCGGGTCAATAATGAATCTGCCGCGGAAATTCACTCCGCCATTTTCATCATAGACCCCGTACGCCCTGCCTACATGACCTCCGGAATCAGAGACCATGGGAAAGGGAATCCCGCCTTCCACCATCTTTGAAAGCTCCTCTTCGTCCCACATCTTATGGACAAACTGGCTGTCAACACTTACGGATATTATATCGACACCAAGTTCCTGAAACTCACCATACTTATCGGCGACCGCCGATACCTCGGTCGCTCAGACAAAGGTGAAATCACCGGGGTAAAAACACAAAAGCATCCATTTGCCCAAATGATCTGAAAGTTTAACTTCAGTAAAAGATCCTTTATAATAGGCAGGGGCAACAAAATCCGGGGCCTTGCCTCCAACTCTAACTGTGGTCATATTTGAATCCTCCTCTTTTTTGTTTTTTCCTTGGTTTACGTGTTCTTCAGAGGCCGGCTCGCCTACCACGGCTCCAGTCGGCCTGCCACAACCAATACCTGCTTCTGCCATATTAATACCTCCTTTGTCTTTCTATTCAATCCTGACAAATTTTTCTTTACTTACCCCGCACACCGGGCACTCTTGCGGCAATACCCCGTCAGAGACATATCCGCAGACCTCGCACACATAATATATAGTTTCTCTCTCCTCAAGGACATGGCCCATGGCCTCCTTGTATAGCTTTGCATGGACTTCCTCCACATCCTTGGACTGGCTGAAATACAGGGATGCGGCCTTATCACCCACCTCCTCTGCACGCTTTATAAACGTATCATAGGCAACCCCTGCCACCTGGGTTTCTGACTCAAAACTCTCTTGAAGATTCTCTTCAGTGGTCTTGACTTGTCTGAGCAGCCGTAGGGCCTTCTTGCCGTGAATCTCTTCAGAAAATGAAATCACCTTAAAGAGTCTGGCCAGTTGCGGGTAGCCCTCTTTCTCTGCCTTTTCGGCAAAAACCTTGAGCCTCAGGGCAGCCTTTGACTCACCAGTGTATGCCTGATGTATGGCATCCTTGATTTTGTCGTCCATAACAACCCCTTCACACCTGTATTATATTAGATGTTTTAAAAAACGTAACCGTTCACTGAACGTTGAAATTGGAACGTTGGCCTTTGTGCTTTTGTACTGTTGACGAACGCATTCAATTTTGGCCCGAGTTTTTCAACCTCGTAAACTCGTTTCATTTCTCCCCAATTTCTAATTTCTAATTTCCAAATTCAAGCCGTGAACGGCTACCATATTATTAGTAATTTTCCGCCAACACCTCAAAATAGGCCTGTGGATGTGCGCAGGCCGGACATTTTTTGGGGGCTTCATCCGCTTCATATAAATAGCCGCAGTTGCGGCACATCCATATTACCGGCTTGTCTTTTTTAAAGACCTTCCCCTCTTCGATATTTTTGAGAAGGGCCAGGTATCTTTTTTCGTGTGCCTTTTCCGCTATGGCTATGTTTTTGAAGACTACTGCTATCTCAGAGAATCCCTCTTCCTGTGCCACCTTGGCAAATTCAGGATACATCTCGGTCCACTCGTAATGTTCCCCCTCGGCGGCAGCCTTAAGGTTGGCAGCGGTATCGCCTATCACACCGGCCGGAAAACTCCCCGTGATCTCGACCTCTCCTCCCTGGAGAAGATTAAACTCCCTTTCGGCGTGTTCTTTTTCATTGGCGGCCGATTCCAGGAAGATGGCAGCAATCTGTTCATAACCCTCTTTTTTGGCCTTTGAGGCAAAATAGGTATAACGGTTTCTCGCCTGTGATTCGCCGGCAAAGGCGGCCATCAAATTTTTTTCTGTCTTACTCCCTTTTAATTCCATCGATTAATCCTCCTTTTCGAAATCTTCCTTGCCTGCCGAGCAGATCGGGCATTGCCAGTCATCTGGCAGGGCCTCAAACGTTGTTCCAGGCTCAATATCCGCATCCGGGTCACCTTTTTCAGGATCATAAATATAGCCACATACTGTACAAACATACTTAATCATCTGATTTCCTCCTTTGTCTTGACACTGATTTTTCCTTCATCCGCAATATAATGTGGCGCACTCTTGGGCGCTTTTCCACCCTTGATGGTATGGTAATATGCATAGGTCATCGGTTTTTTGTCTGAGAGGATATCTCCATTCATGATCCTGCCCAAAAACATGGTGTGGCTGCCGAGATCCATTTGATTGATCAGTTCACATTCCAGGAAGGCTACGACAGAATCCAGGACTATCGGGGCACCATTCTGGCCTGTCCTGAGATTGATCCCCTTAAATTTGTCTATATCCCGGCCTGACTTGAACCCGAAATTGCCGATGAGCTTCATGGGGGCATCCTCGGACAAAACCGAGAGTGTAAAGACCTGGCTGTTTACTATAATCTCATGCGTCAGATTATCATGGTTGACG
>JAYEKR010000086.1:0-4417 GCA_034661115.1 Thermodesulfobacteriota bacterium
GTTCCAGATAATTCACGTTTCTGGACCCCCGCCTTCGCGGGGGTGACGCGGAAAGCACGTTCCGTGAACGGTTACCCCCTTAGAAAGTTTTGATACCCCGTAGCTTGCTGCGGGGTAGTTCATTAACGGTATATGGACCAGCGGCCAAATGGGTATATTTACTGATGATCAGGCGATTACAGTGGGGTTTAATAACGAAAACCCGGAAAACAATGCCCTTTTTTCCGAAATCACCGGGTCTTCTCTGCCCGGGTTCAATGTGCCTGACTGGCAGGACGCGCTGGAGCCGGAGTCTTTTACTCCCACGCGATAAGGTCAGATATCTCGTCCCAGTCTTTTACCACGGCAAAGGGGTGGGGCTCCCTGTTCCAAGGTTGATCGTACACAATGGGGGTGATGCCTGCTTCATCGAGCATGCGGCAGGTGTCAAGCCGGTCATCTATAAAAAAACGTGTCCCTGCATCTTTCAATACATCGAGCTTGGCCGTATTTATTCCGGTGGCCTCTATGCGGGGACTGACCAGGGGCCGCTGGTTTTTGAACCATAAAACCACAGGTTCGCTCACAGGTCTTGCAGTGACAAGGAACAAAGGGGCAATCTCAGATATCCGTTTGAGGACATCAAGGGCACCTGCGAATGGATCGAGCCCGATCTCGTGGGCATGATGGGTAAGGATATCGATGATCTCCATGGCGTGGTCTTTGTCCATGTCAATGGAATCAAGGAACTCGTAGTCACGGATCGTGTCATACTCTATGTCAAGGCCATACTTGTCACGGGCGAGCCGTGTAAAAAGCCTGAATGTATCCGCTATAACGCCGTCAAAATCAAATGCGATCTCATGGGGCTGTATCTTCATAGGATGTCTCCATTGATCTTTTTTTTGTGTTGCCCTTTAATGCCCCTTTTAGCAATACTGAAAAGACCGGGTCAAGCCGAAAGCGCACACACACACATTTATAACAATGCCCCCTTGACAAGGCACCCCATTAAAGGATAGTCAAGGATGCATATTCAGGCACGTAGCTCAGTGGGAGAGCACCACCTCGACGCGGTGGGGGTCCAGGGTTCAAGCCCCTGCGTGCCTACCATTTTTCATCTTTTCATCTATTTTTAAATCTGATGGCCTTAAATCTGATGGCCTTGCAAATCTGACGGCCTTGCAAAAAGTTGGAATCCCGCCTTTTTTCGTCATTATCGCCTGTGCGTCGCACGCCGCACAGGCGAAGGCGGAAATCCAGTGTTCCAGATGGGCCCCATCTCTAGCGTCCTCCAAGGTCCTCCAGTATTGCAAGAAGCAGGATCCAGAATCTTTCCACTGTATCTATCTCCACCCTCTCAGTGGGTGAATGGGCCTGTTCAATATTGGGGCCTATGGATATCATGTCCATGTCCGGGACCTTTTCACCCAGCAATGCACACTCAAGGCCTGCATGGATGGTCCTGATCCTCGGGGCATTGCCAAAACACGCGCTAAATTGCCTGGTGCAGGTCTGGAGTATGGCAGAATCAGGTTTTGGGGTCCATGCCGGGTAATAGTGGTGTTCATGGGTCTTTGCCCCGGCCAGGCGGGCAATGGACTGGATGCATCCGGAGACCGCCCTGGTGGCAGAGGAATAAAGGCTTCTCTGGCTTGTGGTCAGATTGAGGACCCCATTGTTTATGGAGCAGGCAGCAAGGTTTGACGAGGTGATTGTCCGTGTCTCTGGCATTGTATTGATAACAAGGGCCCCATGCGGCATGGCCTGGATCATGTCGATGATCTGCAATGCGTCAGATGGGTTTATCGCAGGGAATGTCCCCGCCTGAACAGATACCCCTATCTCCAGGTGCGCCTCGGTCTCCCTGAGTTCGCTGGAGAATATATCCTTCCATTCGGCAATGCTCTTTTTCAGGTCATTAAAACCCTCTTTTTTCACCCATACAAGGGCGAGAGCCTCCCTGGGAATGGCATTGTGTTTTGACCCTCCGCTGAGGTCTGCCAGGTACAGGCCATTGTCCGCCATGATATTCCAGAGGAGCCGGCCCAGGAGTTTTATGGCGTTTCCCCGGCCCTCATGGATGCTGGTCCCGGAGTGTCCGCCTTTGAGACCGTGGACATGTATCTGGACCGGTATATTGCCCTGCGGTGGATCAATAATATCCAGGCCAAGGCGCACCTGGGTATCAAGCCCGCCAGCGCAGCCCGTGTATATGGTGCCGTCCTCCTCTGTATCCAGGTTTATAAAGGTCTTTGCCTTGAGAATGGATGCATCGAAGGCAGCGATACCGGTAAGCCCTGTCTCCTCATCCACGGTAAACAGAAGTTCAAGGTCAGGGTGGGGCAGTGATCTTTCCTCCATGAGGGCCAGCATGCAGGCAAGGCCTATGCCATTGTCCGCGCCCAGGGTGGTATTGTCCGCTCTTATCCACTTGCCGTCCCGTACAAGCCTGATGGGATCTCTATCAAACGCATGGGGGCTGTCTTTACCCTTTTCACATACCATGTCCATATGGGCCTGTAATGTGACGGGCCTGGTCCCCTTGTTTCCGGGTACCAGGACAAGGATATTGCCTGCATGGTCTATTGTGTATTCAAGGCCGAATTTTTCAGCAAGCCCGATGATGTACGGTATGATCTGCTGCTCTTTTTTTGACTCCCTGGGGATATTGGAGATCTCCTCGAAATATCTCCATACAATGGCCGGTTTTAATCCTTTGATTGCGCTCATTCATACCTTGTATATCATAACCTTTTCAGGGTCAAATCCTTAAATGTTGTTGAAAAATTGATCCCTCAGGGGTAATATAATGATATTGATATTGATTATGATGTTTTATATAAAGGGGGGGTATGGCATGAAAAAGGCTATCCTGTTTGTCTTGATGGTATCGGCATTGGTGCTCTGGGGCTGTATTGTATCATTTTCACCGCAATCAGATGAGGTCACGATTGCCCCGGGAGAAAACATGACCTTTGAAGTAAACCTCTTTCCTGAATCCAATGGGGTTTCATGGTCACTGGATGGTGAAGAGATCCCGGGGGCCTCTGAAAACATCTATGAATATACATCTCCCATGGATGACTCTGGAATACATGTCCTCAAGGTGACAATGCCTGGCGATTGCCATCAATGGAATATACGGGTGATTTCCACATCTAATCCCTGCGTGCCGGATGTTCCGGCGGCCTTTGATGCTGTATGCGATCAAGGGGAGAAACTTGCAATATATGATGACAAACTCATCCCCTGGCCCCTGTATACCCAGGCCCTGTGCAATGGGTTCGGGCTCGATAACCATTTTCAGGGTATCCAGCGGCTGAGGATGGGGCAGTACCTTGCCATATCCGGCAGTGATATCAATAACCCACCCGGGGACCTGTTTATCGTAAAGATGGGGTCATGCCCATCATCCGGGCCATTCAAAACAGATACACGGGATATCTTTGGTCGGGATAACCGTATAGTTGCGGCCATGGAAATTGGCTCCGAGCTCCTGTGGCATCCGGGCGGTTTGAGTGCATGCGGGGATATACTTGTTGTGCCGGTGGAGGAGTATAAAGAGGCCATTGTATCAAAAATACTCTTTTTTGACGTCTCTGACCCGGAGCATCCAATCAGGTTTGATCATTATATAGACCGGACTGAAGCCCCCTTTAAGGACAAGGCAGGGGCAGTGGCCATGACAAGGATTGAAAACGGAAGATATCTCCTGGCAGCAAGGAGTACCTCAGATACATATTTCTATCTTTCCAGGACCAGCAGGTTTGGGGATGGGTTTGACAGTTCTCAGGCCGTTGTCTGGGATGAGGACAATGTTCAAAGCGAGCCCGGTCTTGATGCGGGGTTTGGCGGATCCGCCTTTAATTTTATACAACAATGCAATGGCGAACTCTTTCTTGTCGCATTCAGCGCCAGGGGCAGTGAGGCCTCTATCGCGATTCCATTTCTCAGTCGCGAACATTGGATGTATCTATACCATATTGTGTTTCCCGGTGATGATTTTACCAGGCAGCCTGTAATCACCAGGATCGCCCAGAGACAGATGTTTTGCAGCGACGGGGGAGGAGACGTATCCATCACCCCGGCATGGCGTCTGCCTGCCCCCTTTGCATTTGATGCGGCGGCAGGTATATACATCACGCCCGATGGACAGCTGTCTGTCTACAGCAGCCCTCACCATCGCAGCGCCGGCATTATCAGGATGGCAGAGTTCTGGAGCCGGGAATAAATAAGGTTGCGGGTTTATCTGGAAAATGACCTGTCGACGCCAGGGTTTCAGTCTTCGCTGAAATCAGTCTTCGCTGAAATCAGTCTTCGCTGAAATCAAAGTTTTCCAGGTTTTCCCCGTCCTGCTGGAGGACATCGTCCATAGATACTTTTGCCTCCTGGGACGGGGTCTTATCTCCAAGGAGATCTTTTTTGTCTTCATCAA
>JAYEKR010000087.1:0-4396 GCA_034661115.1 Thermodesulfobacteriota bacterium
TGGAGATATTGACTACATCCTCGGCAAGGATCATGTCCAGGAGATCGGCTTCCTCCATCTCAACTGGCTCAAGCTCTTTGTCGGAAGATTTCTTTATTGCAGAGGCGGTAATTTTCCTGCCTTCCTTGATTAATACCTCTTTGGATCCCTTCAGGCAGATATCCGATTTAGCCCTGAGACCCTTGATGCCTGAAAGGTTTATATGCTGAAACACCTTATCTTTTTCAAAGGTAAAGGACTGCGTTGGATAATATTCTCCAAGGATATCCTGGTTGGAATACCCCATGGCCTTCAAAAGTGTGGTCGCAGGCATCTTACGCCTTCGGTCTATACGCAGGTAGAGCAGTCCCTTGGCGTCAAAATCGAGGTCAATCCAAGACCCGCGGGAAGGGATAATCCTTGCCGAATAAACGGTGCCACCGCTGGAACGTCCGCGTACCGTGTTCATATCAAAAAACACACCCGGCGATCGGTGCAGCTGATTTACAATAACCCGCTCAGTGCCGTTTACAATAAAGGTTGATGATGGGGTCATCAGCGGCATCTCGCCGAAATACACATCCTGTTCCTTTATATCCCGTATGCTCTGTGTAAGGGTTTCCTCGTCCCTGTCCCAGACCACCAGCCTCACCTTGAGGGTAACCGGTGCTGCATAGGTAAGGCCCTTCTGCACACATTCATCCATGGCATACTTGGACTTCCCTATATGATATTCCACAAAATCAAGGGAAGAGTCCTCGTTGAAATCCTTGATAGGGAATACTGACTTGAACACGGTCTGAAGACCTATATCTTTCCTTTTCTCGGAGGGTATATCCATCTGCAAAAAGGCATCATACGATATCTTTGGCAATTCAACCAGATCCGGGATATCGAAACGGGCGACCCTTTTTGCAAAGAATCTCCGCCCCAGTTGCGACAATGTAACGCTATCAGTTGTCATACATGGACTTCCTTTATTGGAATTATTTACAAAAAGAAAACAGGGCCGGCGTAAACAGCCAGCCCCGGATAGAATTCGATTTCGGGAATGCTACTTGATCTCAACCGTTGCGCCAACCTCTTCCAGCTTCTTTTTTGCATCTTCGGCGTCTTCCTTTGAAATACCCTCTTTGACCGCCTTTGGTGCAGATTCAACGACCTCCTTGGCCTCTTTGAGCCCCAGATCCGTTAATGCACGTACGACCTTGATAACCTGGATCTTCTGTGACCCCATATCTTTAAGGACTACATCAAACTCTGTCTGTTCTTCTTCAGCCTCGGCCTCACCTTCCCCCGCAACGCCAGGTGCCATTGCAACCGCCGGTGCCGATGCACTGACACCGAACTTGTCCTCAAGCTCCTTTACCAGGTCAGCCATCTCCAGAACCGTCATATTTTCGATAAATTTTATTACGTCTTCGCGTGTAATATCCGCCATTTTTTATTCTCCTTAATTTATGCTTGGGTCTTTTTTTCTTCAATAGCCTGTAAAACATACATGAACTGCCGGACCACAGCTGCAAGCACTCCAACAAAATTGCTGGCCGGTGCATTGAGCGAACCGAGCATCTTTGCAATGAGCTCCTGCTTAGATGGAAGGGCAGCAAGACTGTTAACATCTTCTGCACTGAGCACCTTGTCATCCAGGACACCGCCCTGAATCTCCAGTTGTTCATTCTTCTTTGCAAACGAAACCAGGGCCTTACCGAGCATGGTAGGATCCATATCGCCAAAAGCGATAGCGGTCGGCCCGGTAAACAGGGGGTCCAGTTCACTGGCACTAGTACCCTCAACCGCCCTTTTCAGCAGGGTATTCTTGACAACCTTAAATGACCCCCCTGACTCTCTTACCTTTTTTCTGAGGTTTGTTATCTCCTCAACATTCAGCCCAAGGTAATCCGTTACAAAAAGAACGCCGCTGGAGGCCAGCTCTTCGTGCAACCATTCGACCTCTTTAACCTTCTCTTGTCTATTCAATTAATCTCCTCACCCCTTTCTTTGTTTTCTATCCTGTCAAAAAACACATCGGGGTCTCCCGAGTCTCGGCGGGATATTTAAGCATATGCACCCGCTGTCTTTGACCTGGACGATTTTATTTTGCCAGAGCAAGGACCTCTGCAGAATCGATCCTTATACCCGGACCCATGGTGCTGGATACGGCCGCCCCCTTGAGATAGGTGCCCTTGCTTGATGCCGGCTTCAGCTTCATAATCACCTCAATGAGGGCCTTTGTGTTCTCCAGTATCTTATCCTTGCCAAAACTCACCTTGCCAATACCGCAATGAATAATCCCGGTCTTATCAACCCTGAAATCCACCCTGCCGGCCTTCATATCAAGTATGGCCTGTTTAAGATCAAAGGTCACTGTACCGACCTTTGGATTGGGCATCAGCCCTCGCGGACCAAGGATACGCCCAAGTTTTCCAACAACACCCATCATATCCGGGGTGGCTATCACCTTTTCAAAATCCAGCCATCCGCCTCTTATCTTCTCTGCCAGATCCTCTGCACCGACATAATCAGCACCGGCATCCATGGCCTCTTTTTCCTTTTCGCCCTTGGCAAATACAAGCACCCTGACGGTCTTTCCCGTACCATGGGGCAGTACCACAGAGCCCCTGACCATCTGATCCGCGTGCCTGGGGTCTACTCCAAGCCTCAAGGCCAAGTCAACACTCTCATCAAACCGCACAAATGCGTTATCCACCACAAAGGAAAATGCATTGTCAATACCGTATTTTTCCCGTGAATCTATCTTGTCCCTGACTCCGGAATATTTCTTACCTCTGCGTGCCATGAATCTCTTCTCCTTCTAGTCGACCACGTCTATGCCCATACTCTTGGCCGTACCGGCAATAATCTTTACTGCACCATCCATATCAACCGCATTCAGATCCTGCATCTTTGTACGGGCAATCTCCTCTATCTGCGCGCGATCAAGCTTTGCCACCCTGTCCGCCTTGGGATTGGCCGCCCCACTTTCAACACCTGCGGCCTTAAGCAACAAGGTGGAGGCTGGAGGACTCTTGGTGATAAAGGTGAATGATCTGTCCTGGTAAACTGTTATCTCCACTGGTATCTTGTATCCCTTCTGCTTTTCCGTGGAATGATTGAATGCCTTGCAGAAGTCCATGATATTCACCCCATGCTGCCCTAATGCCGGACCAACAGGCGGTGATGGTTTTGCCTCGCCCGCAGGTATATGAATCTTTATCTTGGTCATAACTTTTTTTGCCATGTCTTACTTACCCCTTACGCTCTATTTCTTGGATAACTGCTCAAAGCCAAGCTCAACCGGTGTGGATCGTCCAAAGATACTCACAAGTACCCGGACCTTACCCTTTTCGCTGATATCATCCACAATACCGGTGAAATTCTGAAAAGGACCATCTGCAACCAGCACACTATCACCAACAGCATACTCACACCTGAATCCCTTTGTCTTGCCCCCATCTTCCATCTGAACCTTAAGGTCGTCAACTTCCTGTTCCGGGATGGTCGAAGGGTTATCCTTCCCCCCCACAAAACCGGTGACCTTGGGGGTATCCATGACCACATGCCATGTCCTGTCGTTCAAGACCATCTGTACAAGCATGTATCCGGGAAAGAATTTGCGGTTGACCTTTCTTTTCACTCCCTGGGACATCTGGGAGATGGTCTCCGATGGAACGAGGACATCACCGAAAAATTCCTCGCATTTATACTGTTTGACCCTCTCCTGAAGAGACAGCTTCGCCTTGTTCTCATAGTTTGAGTATGTGTGCACCACATACCATCTGCGTTCAGTCGCCTGTTCCATAATCACCAACCCAGTACAAGACGTATCGTCTGCGACAAACCCAAGTCAACCGCCCATAAATAAAGAGAGACAATCCCGCTCAGGACGACAACCGCAATAGTTCCGCTGGTCACCTCCTTGCGGGCGGTCCAAGTCACCTTTTTCATCTCGGCCCTGACTTCCTTAAAAAATTTCTTCAGCTTTTCCATATATTCCTATATTGGCAGGCCAGGAGGGAGTCGAACCCCCAGCATCCGGATTTGGAGTCCGGCGCTCTACCAATTAGAGCTACTGGCCTGCACACCTTGTTATTTTATCTCTTTATGGAGTGTATGCGCCCTGCACGATGGACAATACTTCTTGATCTCCAATTTTTCCGTTGTCTTTTTCTTATTCCTTGTCGTTGTGTAGTTGCGCCTTTTGCACTCCTTACAGGCAAGGGTCACTATATCACGCATACCCCCCCCTACTCGATAACCTTTACAATTACGCCTGAGGCAACGGTGCGACCGCCCTCACGTATGGCAAAACGAAGCCCCTCGTCCATGGCTATTGGCTGTATCAAAGTCACCTCCATGGTCACATTGTCCCCGGGCATCACCATCTCTATACCCTCGGGAAGCCTCACATCACCGG
>JAYEKR010000088.1:0-4374 GCA_034661115.1 Thermodesulfobacteriota bacterium
GTACTGTTGACGAACGCATTCAATTTTGGCCCGAGTTTTTCAACGGGAGTATACCGACCATAGCCTTCCGCTATATTTGCGGCTATGCTGTCGGAAGATCGTATTATCTGATAGCCCACAGTGTTTTCGAACCTTTTTGTTCCACTTATCAAAATCGTGCCAGACCATATCTGATAACGCTTCTGCCAGTTTGTACACATCCATCTCGTAAACTCGTTTCCATTCTCCCCAATTTCTAATTTCTAATTTCAAGCCGTGAACGGCTACGAAAAACCTATACGATGTTGCGACTCTTTGACAAAATTGGTGATTATCCCTTGACACAGGAGGGGGTCTCCGGTAGGAGTTTGAGGAAGCTAACATAAGGTGGAGCTATGGATCTTACAAAGAGTCTTGAGGATTACCTTGAAACTATACTGCTTTTGAGTAAGCACAAGGATGGTGTCAGGGTAAAGGATGTGGCGGAAAAACTAGGGGTAAAGAAACCCAGTGTTGTATCCGCGGTAAGATCCCTTGTGGATAAGGGGCTGCTCGATCATGAGCATTACGGGGTCCTGGTTCTTACCCCTGAGGGGGAGGATGCGGCAAAGGGAGTGTATGAGAGTCACAAGGTCCTCTTTGAGTTTTTATGCAGGATCCTCGGGGTGGAGGCAGGTGTTGCAAATAATGATGCGTGCCTTATTGAACATTGTATCAGCCCGGAGACCAAAGAACAGCTTATCAAGTTCCTGGAGTTTGTCAACCTGTCTTCGGAACAAGGGGTTGAGGCACCCTGGCTTGAGAATTTCAGGACCTTTATGGAGTCAGGTGAGGTGCATTTCTGCTGGGATGAGGATAAAAATGTATCCGATATCCGGGATAAAGGGGATAAGGAGAAAGAGAGGCCATGAACCCTTGGAAGGTTACTGAAGGGTTTTCTTATCCTGCGGTGACGACTGACACATTTTTCATGCCTGGGCGGGCAGGGCATTATATGCGGTTTTGTGCCACATTGCCCTTGACATCTTTGGAGAGAGGCCCTACAGTTAGTAAGAGCTAACAATATATCTACAACAGGAGTGACACAGTGAGCCCTTTGAGTTCGTGCAGATCAGGTCAGACAGTGGTTATCCAGAGCCTTTCAGGGGGAAGGGTGTTTCGTCAGAGGCTTATTGATATGGGTTTTTGTCCCGGAGAGATGCTTGAGGTCATCAATACGGGAGGAGGTCCTGTGATTGTACGGATAAAGGGTTCCCGTATAGGGATTGGAAGGGGCATGGCCAGAGGAATCATGGTGAAAGAGGGTCTGTAGGGGCAAAGTCCTGAAGGCGGGAATGATAATCCGAGCAAATGGCCCCTTTCTTTTTCGTGTTCATTCGTGGAAATATTGCCTTGCGAGCTTAAGGGTCTTTCCCGAAAGGCCTCACCGCTGAGGAGCAGAGGACGCGGAGTTAGAGTCCTATATAATATCACAAAGATAGCCGTCATTCCCGCCTTTGCCTGCCTGCAGCAGGCAGGCAAAGGCGGGATTTGAGGGTTTTCCCCAATTTCTAATTTCTAATTTCAAGCCGTGAACGGCTACTTTTATGCCAGGTATTTCCCTGCCTGATAGACCCCTGTGGCGAGCAAAAAGGCCAGGATGGTATTAAACAGCAGGCTGAATCCGGCCCATTTCCACGAGGATTCCCTTGCCATGACAACGATGGTTACAAAACATGGGGCATAGAGCATGACAAAGATGATCATGCTGATGGCAGTGAGCATGTCCCATCCAGGATCAACTGCCAGCTTTTCTGAAAGACTCTCAGATGATTCCGGGTCGATTTCACCCAGGGAGTAGGCCGTTGCCATGGAGGATATAATGACCTCTTTGGCGGCAAACCCGCCGAGCAATGCTATATTTGTCCTCCAGTCAAAACCGGCCAACCGGCTTACTGGCTCCATTGCAATGCCGATCCGGCCCGCGATGGAGTTTTTGAGCGCCTCTTTGGCCTCTGTATTGTTTATTGTTGAGAGTTTCTGGTTGATTTCTATGCGCATGTTATTGTCCGTGGTCTGGGAAAGTTCCTGTTTGACCTCGTTTCGCATGGATTCAAAGGCATCTGCACGCCTTTCCGGAAGGCCGGGGAAGGTCATTGCGGCCCATATCAGGATGGAGATTGCAAGGATCACAGTGCCTGCTTTCTTTATATATTCCCAGCCCCTTTCCCATGTATGGATAAGGATACCCATGAGGGTGGGCATGCGGTAGGGGGGCAATTCCATGACAAAGGGCGTGCTTTCCCCCTTGATAATGGTTGACCTGAGAATAAGGGAGACAAGGAGAACCATGGCCCATGAACCAAGTGTAATCAGGAACAGCACCCTTGCCCCGTTGCCCTTGAAGAAAGCGGCCGACAGCATGATGAATACCGGGACCTTTGCCCCGCAGGTAAGGAAGGGCGCGGTGATAATAGTTGCGAGTTTTTCTTTTTTGCTTTTCATGACCCGTGTCGCCATTATACCTGGAACAGCGCATCCCCCGGGTATGCCCCCGGATACGATAAAGGGCATGACCGATGATCCGTGAAGGCCGAAGGTACGCAGCACCTTGTCAAGCATATAGGCCATGCGTGCCATGTATCCGGAATCCTCAAGGATAGAGATGACCATGAAAAGGCAAAGGATCAGGGGTACAAAACCAAGCACGCCGCCAACGCCGCCAATGATTCCCGAGACCACCATGGAACGCAGGTATCCTTCGGGGATCAGGGATGTTGCCAGGTTCGAGAGCAGGCCAAAGAAGGTTTCAAGCCATCCCATGGGGATTTCTCCAAGGGGGAAGGTGACCTGAAAGGCCCCGTAGAGTACGAGGATCATGATTACAGGACCCAGGATACGATGTGTCAGCACCCTGTCGATTTGGTCGGACATGATGGCACGGTCAATACTATCCTCTTCCTCACTAATTCCTTGTTTTAAAAGCGAGGCGATATATCCGTAACGGTAATCCGCGATCACTGCCTCGGGCCAGGTCTTCAGGGTTGTTTTAAGATGATGGGTAACCTTTTGGGTGAGACTGGTGAGCGTTTTATGCACCTCCTGGGCCTTTTTATTGCCCAGGGTAAGGACCTGTTCATCCGCCTCAAGGTATTTAATGGCCGTCCATCTGGCAGGATACTGGTTTGTGAGAAATCCGTGGTTTTTAATGATCCCGGTCATTTTATCTATTACAGGGTCCAGGTCCGGGCCGTATGATATCTCGAGGGGAGAGCTTTGTCTATCTTTGAGATTAGCAATGCGCAGGGCTTCATCCATGAGCCTTGCTTTTCCCTGCCCGCTACGGGCCACTGACTCTATTACCGGTACATCCATGAGCTCTGAGAGTTTGTTGGTATTGATGTCCCTTTTTTGTTTTTTTACCTCGTCCATCATATTCAAAGAGAGGATGACCGGGATTCCGATCTCCATGAGCTGAATGGCCAGGTAAAGGTTTCTTTCAAGGTTTGTGGCGTCAATGATGTCAATGATCACATCCGGCATTTCGTTTACAAGGAAGTCCCTGGCCACAAGCTCTTCCGGCGAATAGGCGCCCAGCGAGTAGGTGCCCGGAAGATCAATGATCTGGATATCTCTGCCATGGACGTTCACAACCCCTTGCCTTTTTTCAACGGTAACGCCCGGATAATTTCCTACATGCTGCCTGGCCCCGGTAAGGGCGTTGAACATGGTGGTCTTTCCCGAGTTGGGGTTTCCGGCAAGGGCCACGGATATGGATTTATTCATGCCCTTTTTCCTCCCGCTCCACGTCTATCCAGTCTGCCTCGTTGTTTCTCAATGTCATGGTGAATCCCTTGAGCCTCAGGGCCACTGGATCCTTCAGCGGGGCATGTCCCATCACCTTGAATCGTGTTCCAGGAACAAGCCCCATCTCGCGTATGCGTTTTCCAAGTTCGCCTGTGGCGTGTATGGATGTTATATAACCCACCTCGTTCACCTTCATAGCTCTGAGTGATACATGCCTGTTCATTTTGTCCTCCAATCTATGGATTGGGTATTTTTAACAGGAAGGATGCAAGGCGTCAAGATGGAAGTTAGATTTATCTAATATTTATCTTGGTTATAAACTAAAGATTTTTTGTAACCATTCACGGAACGTTGAAATTGGAACGTTGGTCTTTATGCTTTTGTACTCGGGAGTATACCGACCATAGCCTTCCGCTATATTTGCGGCTATGCTGTCGGAAGATCGTATTATCTGATAGCCCACAGTGTTTTCGAGCCTTTTTGTTTCCTTTATCAAAATCGTGCCAGACCATATCTGATAACGCTTCTGCCAGCTAGTAAACTCGTTTCCATTCTCCCCAATTTCTAGTTTCCAATTTCCAATTTCAAGCCGTGAACGGCTACTATTTT
>JAYEKR010000089.1:0-19408 GCA_034661115.1 Thermodesulfobacteriota bacterium
GTTTTTGAACCTTTTTGTTCCACTTATCAAAATCGTGCCAGACCATATCTGATAACGCTTCTGCCAGCTCGTAAACTCGTTTCCGTTCTCCCCAATTTCCAATTTCCAATTTCCAAATTCAAGGCGTTCACGGCTATTTCAAGCCGTGAACGCCTACAAGATCTCTTTGCTCTTGACTTTTTCGGCATGGAATCTGTATACAAGAGCTACAGGGTACGGCGGCATAGCCAAGCGGTAAGGCGACGGTCTGCAAAACCGTTATTCACCGGTTCAAATCCGGTTGCCGCCTTTATTTTTTTATCCCTTCCCATGATCTACAAAAACAATGATCCTTAATCTCAAAAACCTATAAAAACATCAGGCCGCTCATTACAGAGGAGATCACAAGAAAAATCAGGCAATCAGAGGTCTTTATATGGGAGGTCTTCAGGTGTCCCCTCTTGATTCCGGGTTTATAGCCCCTCAGGGTCAGGGCGACAGCCAGGTCATCTGCCCTGCGGAACACACCGTGAAGAAGGGGAACCAGTATGGGGACAAGGGCCTTTACCCTGCTTATGATCCCGCCGGATTCCAGATCGACGCCCCTTGCCTTTTGCGCCTTTATAATACGGTCGGTCTCCTCAAAGAGCAAGGGTATGAACCGGATGGCAAGCATGATAAGGAGGGCGATCTCATCCACCCTGACTCCGACAAACCCCAGGGGTTTCATATACCACTCCATGGCCCACACCATATCCAGAGGCGAGGTGGTGAGTGTCATAAGGGTTGAAAGCCAGATTGCAAAGATAAGCTGAGACCCTACCTTCAGGCCGGATTCAACCCCCTCTATTGTGGCATAAGGCAGCCATGATATCTCTTTTCCAGGGGTCATGAACACATGCAGCAAAGCGGTAAAGGCAAAGAGCCATATAAAGGGGCTAAGCCCTGAAATCATGCGCGCGAGAGGTATGCGTGAGATAAGTGTAATACTCAGGCACATCAGGGCAAAGGATATCATCCCGACAGGGGTGTCGAGCTGAAAGGCTGCGGCTATGCCCAGCCCCATGACAAACAGCTTTACACGTGAATCCAGCGCATGCACCGGTGATTCACGTGGTATATATTGTCCAAGGGTTATCTTCAAACATTCATCCTGAACAAAATCAATGGCATAAACCTGCATGAGCTGTACTCACAAGGGAAGACGGAAAAACTACAGGCATCCCTCGGGATAAAGGCATTCCTGGGCATACGGTCGAATTCCGGTTCTTACGTATCCTATCATCTTTCAAGTCCACGTGCAGCCCCCGGACCCTGTCCCGCCACATTGTCATTGCCCGGGCGCAGATAAACCCTGAACAAGATGCTCCGCGATCTCAACGGCATTAAGGACAATACCCCTGCGTATATTATCCGAAACTACCCACATGGCAATACCGTTCCGGGCGGACAGGTCTTCCCTGATACGTCCGACAAAGCACTCATCCATCCCCACAGCCTCAGATGCCATGGGATACAGACCCCTTGACGGGTCATCCTCCACCTTCACACCAGGGGCGTTCCTCAGGACACGCCTCACCCCATCCGGATCCATCTTTTTTTTGGTCTCAATATTGATGGAGGCAAAATCACCATACAGGACCGGGACGATAACCGAGGTCAGACATATCCTGATCTTATCGTCCCCAAAAAGCCGTTTAATATCGTCCGCAGTGCCCATCTCCGCCCTTGTATATCCGTTCTCACTAAACTCACCTGACTGCGGGATGACATTAAACGCCACCCGGTATGGAAACTCCCTTACCTCGGGTTCTTTGAAGGTCAGAAGCGCCTTTATCTGGTCCGCAAGTTCATCCATTCCCTTTTTACCGTGCGCAGATACCGACTGAGAGGTGGAGGCAATGATCCGTGTTATAGATGCAGCCTGGTGAAGGGGCATAAGGGCAAGCGCCATATTTATGGTTGAGGGAGAAGGGGATGCGATAATACCGGAATGCCCTGCAATCGCCTCTGGATTGACCTCGGGTATAACCAGGGGAACCTTCGGGTCTCTCCTGGAATACTCAGAGGCGTCGATCACCATGCACCCCTGACGCATGGCCTCAGGCACAAACCGGGCACTGACCGACTCCCCGGCCGCAAAAAATGCCAGGTCACACCCCCCGAACGAATTTGCCTCAACAGGATACACCTGGAGATCCTCTCCCCTGAAATGAACACTTGTCTCCGGTGAGGCAGAATCATCCAGGGGCAGGATCTCTTTGCATGGAAAACCCCTTTCATCGATGAGTCCTATAATTTCGCTGCCCGCCTCTGTTCCGGCACCGACTACGGCTATCTTATCAAACACCTTCTTCAGATTTGGCCTCTCTTTTTGATATGCTCGATCAGGCCGCCGTCTGCAATCAGCTCCTGCATAAATTTGGGGATCGCAGTAGCGGTAAACTCCATATCCCTGGTGATATCCCGGATAATACCCGCTTTGGGATCCACCTCCACAACATCACCTGCTTCGATGTGTTGGGCTGCCTGGGCAGATTCAAAGATGGGCAGCCCCATATTAAAACTGTTTCTGAAAAAGATACGCGCAAAGCTCGAGGCAATAACGCATGACACGCCACCGGCCTTTATGGCCACGGGTGCATGTTCCCTTGAAGACCCGCATCCAAAGTTCTTGCCGGCAACGATGATATCGCCTTTGCCCACCTTTGATGCAAATCCGGGATCCGCATCCTCCATACAGTGTCTGCTCAATTCCCTGGGATCAGAGGTGTTGAGATAACGAGCCGGGATTATCGCATCCGTATCAATATCATCCCCGAACCGAAACACACTCCCCTTGATAATCATTACAAGACCTCCTGTGGAGAGACAATCCTGCCGGTTATTGCCGAGGCCGCGGCAATGGCCGGGCTGGAGAGATACACCTCGCTCTTTGTTGAACCCATACGTCCGATAAAATTACGGTTGGTGGTTGAAAGGGCCTTTTCACCGTCCGCAAGGACACCCATGTGTCCACCAAGGCATGGTCCGCAGGTGGGCGGCCCCATGATGGCCCCGGCCTCGAGGAAGATGCTTAGCAGACCCTCTTTTTCCGCATCCCTATATACCTGGGGGGTTGCAGGAAGAACCAGGCACCTGAGCCCCTTTTTCACCTTTTTGCCCTTAAGGATCAAGGCCGCAACCCTGAGGTCCTCTATCCTTCCGTTCGTACACGAGCCGATAACCACCTGGTCAAGCCGGATATCGCCCACCTCACTTATGCCTTTTGTATTCTCCGGCAGATGAGGAAAGGCCACCTGTGGTTCAATATCAGCACAGTCATACTCCCTGACGTCCGAATACACAGCATCCTCATCGCTTGCATAAAGGGTGTAGGCCCTTTTGGCACGAGGAGAGACATAGTCTTCGGTACAATGGTCCGCGGCTATGATGCCGGCCTTGGCGCCTGCCTCAATGGCCATGTTGGAGATAGTCAGGCGCCCGCTCAGGTCCATTGAATCAATGGCCTCGCCCATAATCTCAAGCACCTTGTAAAGGCCTCCGTCCACACCGATATCACCTATGAGATAGAGGATGAGATCCTTTGCGCTTACCCATGGATTGAGTTTACCCTTAAAAACAAACTTCATGGTTTCGGGCACCCTGAACCAGGCCTCGCCCGTTATCATGGCAGCGGCCAGGTCTGTGCTGCCAACGCCGGTTGCAAATGCGCCGAGCCCGCCATAGGTGCAGGTATGTGAATCCGCTCCTATGATAAGATCGCCAGGCAGAACAAGCCCCTTTTCCGGAAGCAGGGCATGCTCAACCCCCACCTCACCGGCATCAAAAAAGTTTTCCATCTCATGTTTCTGCGCAAACCTGCGTACAAACATGCATTGATTGGCCGATGCAATATCCTTGTTGGGCGTAAAATGATCAAGGACAAATACCACCTTTGATGCATCTGCCAGACTTGCCGCCCCGCTCGCATCAAAGGCCTTTATGGCCAGTGGCGCAGTGATATCGTTGGCCAAAGCCACATCGACACCAACCTTTATTACATCTCCTGGCCGAAAATCACGGTCCTGCGTATGCGCCAGAAGAATTTTTTCCGCTATGGTCCTTCCCACTAAATTTTACCTCCTGATTAACTCCTGTTGTCTGACATGCCTTCCGGGTTCACACGGATGTCAGTCGATCCCTGTCCTTATCCTTCAAAAACTCCATGCGGTTCATGGCGTTTATCATGGCCTTGGCAGATGCAACAAGGATATCCGGGTCAGAGCCGTGTCCTACGGATATCATTGCGTTTTCCTCCAGCTCAACCGTGACCTCGCCCTGCGCATCCGTGCCCCCGGTGATTGAGCTCACTGAGAATCTCTTCAGCCTGGCATCAAGACCGGTCATCCGGATAATGGTCTTGAAAACGGCATCCACCGGTCCATTACCAAAGGCCGCGTCAATCAGGATCTCGTCATCTATGGACAACTGCACGGTGGCAGATGGAAAGGCAACCGTTCCTGAGCTGACATTGAGGTTAAGCAGACAATATTTATCAGGAACACGAAACACCTCTTCCATGACAATGGCCACTATGTCCGCGTCATATATCTCTTTTTTACGGTCCGAGACATCCTTGAAACGTTTAAAAACCTTTTGGACATCGTCATCATTGAGGCTGTATCCAAGGCTCTGGAGTCTTTTGCTCAGGGCATGCTTACCTGAATGTTTACCCAAAACCAAATTGCTGTTGCCGAGACCTACGGCCTCAGGGGTCATGATCTCATAGGTGGACCTCTCTTTGAGATAACCATCTTGGTGAATGCCTGCCTCGTGCGCAAAGGCATTGGACCCGACAATAGCCTTATTGGGCTGCACACTCATGCCAGTGATCCGGGATACAAGGCGGCTGGCCGAATAGATCTGTGTGGTATCGATGTTTGTGTAATATTCATACAGGTCCTTGCGGACACTGAAGATCATTGCAATCTCTTCCAGGGAGGCGTTTCCCGCCCTCTCTCCGATACCATTGATCGTGCATTCCACCTGCCCGGCCCCTGCATTAACAGCGGCAATGGAATTGGCCGTGGCAAGACCGAGATCATTGTGGCAGTGAACCGATATGTTTACATCACGGATACCAGGGACATGACCATCAAGATATCGGATAAGATCGTGAAATTCCTGCGGGGTTGTGTATCCAACCGTGTCAGGCACATTGATGGTATCGGCACCGGCCGCGATGGCTGCGGAAAAGACCTCTGCGAGAAAGGCCCAGTCAGAGCGTGTAGCGTCCTCTGCCGAAAACTCAACACTGGGGGAAAGATCATGACAGATACTAACCGAGGCCTCAACCGCGTTCAGGACCTCCTGCCGGGTCATGCCCAGCTTGTACTTCATGTGTATGTCCGAGGTTGCAATAAAGGTATGCAATCCTGGCATCCGGGCATCCTTTACCGCATCCCATGCCGTACGGATATCATTGGTTGAGGTGCGGCACAGACCCACGACAATGGCCCTGGTCACCTCTGCGGAGACCGCCTGAACCGCATCAAAATCACCGGGTGAAGATATGGGAAACCCTGCCTCTATCTTATCAACCCCAAGGAGTTCCAGCTGTTTTGCCACAAGGACCTTCTCCTGGACATCCATGCTGGCCCCTGGTGACTGTTCTCCATCCCTCAGTGTGGTATCGAATATTGTAATCTTTCTACGTGATGGCTTCATCCTTTTTGTCCTTCTTCTCTTGTCCTAAATGCCTCAGTCTGCCTCGAAGATATACAACCAGGCTCCACAGCGCCCCCCCCACGACAAAAACCATCACCATCACAAAGATCATGACCTCCGGGGCAGAGGCCACCACAACAAGGAGAAGGACTCCGGCCACCAGAAGCTGGAAGGGATGTGCCTTGATATAGGTGATGTGTTTGAAACTGGGATAAGAGATATTGCTGACCATCATATATGAGAGCACATAAACCGCAACAAGCATGGGGATACCGGGTATTACACCTATAACCCCTTCCAACAATACAACGCTTGCAATAGATGCAGCCGCTACCGGAATGGGCAGGCCTGTGAAGGTCACCATGTTCTCTGACACATCAGAGTTAAAACGCGCCAGCCTCAATGCCCCGCTGGCGACAAAGAGAAAGCTGGCCAGAAAACCCACCCTTCCAAATGGATCAAGCTGCCAGAGATAGACCAAAATGGCAGGGGCCACACCAAAGGAGACCAGGTCTGAGAGAGAATCATACTCCTTGCCAAAGGCAGAGACCGTGTTGGTGGCGCGTGCAACCCTTCCATCAAGCCCATCAACAAACCCGGCCAAAAGGATCATGACGGCCGCCATATAAAAATCCGCCTTCAGGGAAAACGATATGGAATAAAAACCCAGAAACAGGCTCATTGTTGTAACCAGGTTCGGCAAAAGGGGTATGGCCCTTTTCTTTTTCTTTGCCCTCTTACGGCTCATTCCTGTACCCTGCCCAAAATGGTCTGCCCGGCAAAGACCCTGTCACCCACCATGGAGGAAACATCCATCCATTCAGGGACATAACACTCCAGAAGGGACCCGAATTTGATCAGACCAATCCGTTCTCCAGAGTCAACCCGGTCCTGAGCATCCTTCCAGCATACTATGCGCCTGGCCACCATGCCGGCAACCTGGTCCACCCTGATTATCCCGTACTTCGAACGTATGTATATAATCACTCGTTCATTATCCTGGGTCTTTTTGCCCATATTCGCCATATGAAAGGTGCCGGGACGATATATCTTTTCAATGACCTGCCCGTTCACAGGGCTTCTGTTTACATGGACATTGAACACAGACATGAAGATAGAGACCTTTGTACACGCACCCACCCTGGATTCGGTTGTTTTTTCCACTCCGATCACCCTTCCATCCGCCGGGGACAGGACAAGCCCCTTCCCCTGAGGCACTGCCCTGACAGGATCACGGAAAAACCAGAGAACAAAGGCCGCCGGGATATATCCCAGAACCCCGATCCGTGTCCTGGAGGCAAGCCATGATACGCCAGAGGCAACTGCAATAGGGATAAGACCCTCAGTACGAATAATCATCAATTTTCCTTCTTGTCCACCTTACGATTTTCTTCGATCCAGGGCATCATCTTCCTGAGCCTACCACCAACCTCCTCGATCTGGTGGGCCTCACCCTTGCGGGTCAAGGCATTGAACATGGGCCGGCCTGCCTGGTTTTCCAGTATCCATTCCCGTGCAAAGGATCCGTCCTGTATCATACCCAGAATATCCCTCATCCTGTCCTTGACCTCTTCGTCTATGAGCAGGGGGCCACGTGTAAGATCACCATACTGGGCGGTATTACTGATGGAGTAACGCATATTGGCAATACCCCCCTCATATATCAGATCAACAATGAGCTTCAATTCATGCGCACACTCAAAATAGGCCATCTCCGGTGCATACCCTGCCTCGACAAGGGTTTCAAAACCCGCTGTCACAAGGGAGGTTACCCCGCCGCATAAAACCGCCTGCTCACCGAAAAGATCCGTCTCTGTCTCTTCTGCAAAAGAAGTCTCAAGGATGCCAGCCTTTCCACCGCCTATGGCAGATGCGTATGACAGGGCAAGTTTCTTTGTGTCACCTGCGACATCTGTTTCAATGGCTATGAGCATGGGAACACCCCTGCCCTGGGTATATTCATAACGTACCATATGCCCGGGGGACTTGGGTGCCACCATGAAACAATTCACCCCGGCCGAAGGGACGATCTGTCCGTAATGGATACTGAACCCGTGCGCAAAGACAAGATACATGCCCTCTTCCATATAGGGACCTATCTCTTCGGCATATATCTGCGCCTGGAGTTCATCGGGCAGCAGGACCATCACCACATCCGCCCATTGAACCGCTGCCTTGATATCCATCACCCTGAGCCCTGCAGCCTCAGCCTTGGCCCTTGACGAACTCTCCTTGCGCAGACCTACAACCACCTCCACGCCTGACTCCTTGAGATTATTGGAATGGGCAAAACCCTGGGATCCATATCCCAGCACTGTAACCTTTTTCTGCCTTATCAGCTCCAGATCTGCATCCTTGTCATAATACGCCTTCATCATATCAGTTTTCTCCTTGTCTGCATTTCGCGCTCCATAACAATGGGGCCTGTTCTAACCACATCGATAATACCAAGTGGAGACAGGATGTCAACAAACCCCTGGAGCTTGCCCCTGTCACCGGTAAGGGCCAGTGTAAAAGACTTTGGCGAGACATCCACCACCCTGGCCCGGAATATATCGGCAATGCGAAGGACCTCGGCCCGATTTGTCCTGGCCTTCACCTTGACCATGATCATCTCCCTTTCAACAAAACCCCTGTCCAGATAGTCCACTACCTTGATAACATTTATCAGTTTATTAAGTTGTTTTTCTATCTGTTCAAGGACACCCTCATCGCCATAAGTGGTTATAACGATCTGTGAGCGCCCATGCTCCAGCGTCGGCGCCACACAAAGGGATTCAATATTAAAACCCCTTCCGGAAAACAGGCCCACGACACGGGAAAGAACCCCGGCCTCATTATCCACCAGAACAGATATCACCTTTCTCATATTTTCCCTCATACCAGTAACATATTGTTGATCGGGGCCCCTGCCGGAACCATGGGATACACGTCCGCCTCCGGATCGACCAGCACATCAACAAGCACAGGACCCGGGACCTCAAAGGCCTCTTTCAAAACACGATCCAGATCTCCGGGTGCCTTTACTCGAAAACCCCTGGCACCGTAGGCCTCGGCCAGACGGACAAAATCCGGTGAGACATCCAGAATGGTGTGGGAATACCGCTTTTTATAAAAAAGGGACTGCCACTGTCTCACCATCCCCAGACAGCCATTATTGAGGATAATCACCTTTACCTTGAGGTTATACTGCACCGCAGTTGTCAGCTCCTGTATATTCATCTGGATAGAACCGTCACCGGCTATATCCACAACCATACGGTCCGGATACGCCACCTGCGCACCGATTGCCGCCGGGAACCCGTATCCCATGGTGCCAAGCCCCCCGGAGGTAAGCAGATGCCTGGGTTCTTTGAAACAATAATACTGGGCCGTCCACATCTGATTCTGCCCCACCTCTGTTGAGATAATTGCATCATCCGGTGTGAGCGCATCCACCCGCTCTATAACATACTGTGGAATAATGACGCTGCCCTGTTTATAGCTCAGGGGCTGTTCCTTTTTCCATACATCTATACGCCCCAGCCAGGAATCACAGTCACGATGCATATCATGCAACTGTTCCTGCCGGGATCTAAGCTGAGAAAGCAAATCTGTAAGGACCACCTTGGTGTCACCCACTACCGGCAGATCCACCTTGACATTCTTGCTTATGGAGGTGGGATCTATATCGATATGGATGACCCTGGCCCCGGGCGCAAACTCGTCGATCTTTCCAGTAACCCGGTCGTCAAACCTGGCACCGATGGCCACAAGGCAATCCGTGTAGGTAACCGCCATATTCGCGGTATAGGTGCCGTGCATCCCCAACATCCCGAGAAAAAGGGGATCATCACCTGGGAAAGCCCCCAGTCCCATCAATGTTGTAGTAACCGGCATATGGGCCAACCTTGCAAGGTCCCTGAGTTCCTCGGATGCGTCTGCATGTATTACCCCGCCTCCGGCATATATGACGGGTTTTTTGCTCTTGAGAATAAGATCGACAATACGCTTGATCTGTCCCACATGTCCCTTGTAGGTGGGGTTATAGCTTTCAATCCGGACATCCTCAGGATGCTTGAATGTGACCATGTCGTTCATCACATCCTTTGGCAGATCAATCAGGACCGGGCCTGGACGGCCGGTCTGTGCAATATAAAAGGCCTCTTTGACCACCCTGGAGAGGTCTTTCACATCTTTGAGGAGATAATTATGCTTGGTGCATGGCCTTGTGATACCGACAATATCCGCCTCCTGAAAGGCATCATTACCAATGAGATGTGTAGGGACCTGCCCCGTAAACACCACCAGCGGGATGGAATCCATATATGCGGTTGCAATACCGGTAACCGTGTTGGTTGCCCCGGGCCCTGACGTCACCAGACAAACCCCGGGCCTTCCCGTTGCCCTGGCATAGCCATCCGCCGCATGTACGGCCCCCTGCTCGTGCCTGGCAAGGATAAACTGGATATCCTGGACCTCCATGATGGCATCAAAGATATCCAGGACAGCGCCTCCCGGATAACCGAACACATGCTTTACCCCCTCTGATCGAAGGGACTCAATGAACGCATTTGCGCCCTTGATCCTGGACATACAAACCCCTTTAAAATAATTATTCCTCTTTGTCTCTGTACCCGGAAAGAATCTTTTCTATTGCGTCCTTTCCCTGAAGCTTGAGTTTCTGCATCTGCTTACGCCTCAGCTCATCCTCTGTGCTGAGATAATGTCTTGTATTAAACTGTTTAAGCTTTTCTTCAAGATCCATATGCTCATCCCATAGCCTTTTGATCTCTTTATCCTGAGAAACAAGCTTATAAATCAACTTAAGGTCTTTGTCTTCCATTTTTATCAACCCCTCGATTAGCTTTGATTTGTATGCAATAAACCATAAGCCGGTACCTGTCAAGAGACCCTCCAGGAGAGGCAGCGGATCCATGGCTGTACACACCAAAGAGAAAAATCGTCCACCTTTCGTCTTAAAGAGATTATGCATATTAACCGATGAGATCTTTATCCAGGAGGTTCAGATGGAAACATTCATGGCCAGACAACCTATCTTTGACAGGGACAAAAAAATCTTTGCCTATGAACTGCTCTTCAGGGATGGCATGGCAAATTTTTTTCCGGATATCGATGGCAGCAGCGCCACCTCCCGTATACTTTCCAGCACCTTTTTCACCTCGGACATAGATCAGATTACCGGAGGAAAACGGGCCTTTATCAATTTTACAGGCGATCTTATCCTGCGTGAGATCCCCCTTATGTTTCCTCATCAGGTCACAACCGTTGAAATACTGGAAGATATCCAGGTGGACGAACAAATCATCCGGGCCTGTACAAAACTCAAGGACCAGGGATATTGCATTGCCCTGGATGATTTTCAATATCATCCAGGGCTGGACCCGCTCATAGCCATGGCAGATATCATCAAGCTGGATCTGCGCATAAGCCCGCCTGAAGAAATCAGGGAATACATAGATAGATTCAATGCGACCGGGGTCAAATTTCTGGCTGAAAAGGTAGAGACAATCGAGGAATTCCAGCAGTACACCGAGATGGGATGCAGCTATTTTCAGGGCTATTTCTTCAGTCGGCCGCAAATCATGAAGAACAGAGACATTCCATCTCTGAAGATAAACATGCTTCAGGTAATGACCGAGGTAAACTCTGATCAATTCAGGGTTGACAGGCTCAAGGAAATGATCGAACGGGACGTGGGAATCTCATATAAGCTCCTGAAATACCTGAACTCCCCCTTTTTCAGAAGGACCAATGACATATCCTCTATCAAGCAGGCCATTGTCATGCTTGGAGAAAACGGGATACGCCGTTTTTTGTCCGTAATAATCCTCTCTGAACTCAGTGAGGACAAGTCCAGTGAGGTCCTCAAAAATTCTATTGTCCGGGCAAAATTCTGTGAGCAACTTGGCGCCATAAAAAAGACGCAGAGAGAGGCATCCAGATTCTTTACATTAGGACTCTTTTCCCTTATCGATGTAATCCTTGAAAACACAATGGATCATATCCTGGACAATCTGCCACTCGCCAAAGATATAAAGGATACGCTCATGCACAGGGAAACCCAGATGACCCCATTGTTGAAGCTGACCATCGACTATGAAAAGGGCAACTGGAAGGATGTCATTGAAACAGCGGATGATATGGGGGTAGACATCACACCGTTTCCTAGTCTGTATTCCGAGGCCATTGGCTGGGCCGACGCACTCATAGAGGACTGAGCGGCACATCAGTCGGTATGGGATATCCAGAGAATGATAATTGTTCACAAAACATTGCTATTGGGCCTTGGGATGTCAGCCGTAGCCGTGAACGGCTTGAAATTGGAAATTGGAAATTAGAAATTGGGGAGAAATGAAACGAGTTTACGAGCTGGATGTGTATAAACTGGCAGAAGCGTTATCAGATATGGTCTGGCACGATTTTGATAAAGGGAACAAAAAGGTTCGAAAATACTGTGGGCTATCAGATAATACGATCTTCCGACAGCATAGCCGCAAATATAGCGGAAGGCTATGGTCGGTATACTCCCGAGTACAAAGACATAAAGGCCCAATTTCCAATTTCAACGTTCCGTGAATGCTTACTGTCAGCCTTCATACTTTTGTGCCTGTTTCTATCTATGATAGGGTTCATTACGTATGATGGTAAAGGCCCTGTAGACCTGCTCCAAAAGCATTACCCTTATGATCTGGTGGTTAAAGGTCATCCTGGAAAGACAGATACCCATGTCCGCCTTTTTTATCAATGCCTCAGGCATACCGTCCGGAGGACCTGTATAAAAAAACAGGTTTTGGGTTCCCTTATTGAGGTGATTCTCTATAAGGGAGGCAAACCCTGTTGAGGTCATCTCCGGTGCATCCGGGGAAAGTACGATATGAAACCCCTGCCTGCGTTGCAGCCTCGGTTGCTTTGGTTCAATGACCTCAACCGGGACATAACGCGATATCCTTGTAATATAGTCCTTTGTTATCCCTGAAAACGCACCGCGAAAGGTCTTTTTTGTAAAGCAGAATACGATCTTCAACTAAACAAGCCTTGATTGACTGTCCCACATGCCCTCGATATCATAATATTCCCGAAGATCCTTCTGGAAGATATGCACGACCACCTGGATATAATCAAGAAGCACCCACCTCCCCTGATCGATCCCCTCCCTGCTGAAGGGTTTTCCGCATTCCTTGATTATATGGTGGGCCATTGTGCCTATCTGCCGATCCGAGGCACCCGTGGCAATCACAATGAAATCCGCGAATGAACACTTGCTTCCAACATCAAAGACCATGATATCCGTGCCCTTTGTTTCTTCAATCGCATCAGCTATCTGCTGCCATAAATCCTTCATGATATATACATCCTTTCCTTGTCCATACATGCCTCAACCCCGGGTGGAACAAGGTACTTGACAGAC
This sequence comes from Thermodesulfobacteriota bacterium, assembly GCA_034661115.1. Lineage (GTDB taxonomy): Bacteria > Desulfobacterota > Desulfomonilia > UBA1062 > UBA1062 > JAYEKR01. The sequence continues at coordinate 13,100 of JAYEKR010000089.1, forward strand.
ATACCCTTTGCACGAAGCTGTCTTATCCGGGTAGAGGAGATGTCAATGGACGTGATCTCTACAGGTATGATCTCCCTGCCCTGACTATTTATAAATCCCCTGTCTGTTTTATAAAAACCTGCTGCGAATTCGCCCAAAACACCTTCAAGGTCCGGCCGCTGTGCCCCGGGCCTTGACATAACCACAAAATTGGACACCCATAAAACCCTGGGGAAATCAAACCATTGGGATATATCATTAAAGGCATCCTGGCCAAGGATAAAAAATGGGGCCTCATGGTAGATCATTGTAAAATACTCCATGGTATGGATGGAATATGATTTCCCCTTTCTTTCCACCTCAAAGGGATTTGCCTCAAAAAAAGGATTGTCCCGGATGGCCTGTCTTACAAGCCTCAATCGGGTTTCACCTGATACATCTGCATGAAGGGCCTTGTGAGGCGGTATAAAAGAGGGAACAAAGACGATCCGGTCCAGAGAGACAAGCCCCCTCACCTCTTCTGCTGCCCGCAGATGCCCCAGATGAATGGGATTGAAGGTCCCCCCGAGGACACCTGAACTCATTCGCGTATCTGCCCATCCCCGAAACAGACAAATTTCTCGATGGTGAGTCCTTCCACCCCCATGGGACCATAGGCATGGATCCTCGAGGTACTGATTCCGACCTCTGCGCCAAGACCGAATTCCCCGCCGTCCGCAAAACGTGTGCTCGCATTTACCATGACAGTGGAAGACCTGACCCTGCGCAAAAACACCATTGTCTTTGTATAATCCTGCGTTATAATGGATTCCGTGTGGTCCGACCCATAACGGTCTATATGATCCATCGCCTGTTCCATATTGTCCACTATGCGTACAGCAAGGACAAGGTCCAGGTACTCTTTGTCCCAGTCCTGAGGTTCTGCCTTTGTTATATTGTCAAGGATCGCGCAGGTCCTCTCGCACCCCCTCAAATCAACACCGGCAGAAACGAATCTGCGGGCCATCTCAGGTAAAAACGCCTGTGCGATCTCTTTGTCCACCAGAAGGGTTTCCATGGCATTACAAACACCCGGCCGCTGGACCTTTGCATTCATGCAGATATTGTATGCCATATCCAGGTCTGCTGCCGCATCAACAAAGATATGACACACGCCCTTATAGTGCTTTAAGACCGGGATCCTGGAATTCTCTGCCACAATACGGATAAGCCCTTCACCTCCGCGTGGTATAATGACATCAATATAGTCATCAAGAACAATCATCTCCATGACCGCCTTGTGTCCTGTCACCGGGATAAACCCTATCGCATCCGGCTGGACCCCATGGAGCACAAGCACCTGTTTGAGGATATCGGCTATGGCCCGGTTAGAGTTAAAGGCCTCTGATCCGCCCCTCAAAACAACGGCATTACCGGACTTGATACAAAGCCCCGCGACATCGGCAGTGACATTCGGCCGTGACTCATAGATCATGCCGACAACACCGAGGGGTATACGCATCTTTCCCACAAGGAGCCCATTGGGCCGTCTCTGCATGCCCATTATGCCTCCAGTCGGATCCGGTATCCCGGCAATCTCCTCCAGTGCAAGGGCCATCTTTTCAATCGCCCCTTCATCCAGCCTGAGCCGGTCTATCATGGCAGACGACAAAATATTCTTTGCCGCTGCATCAAGATCCATGCGATTTGCCTCCTGAAGACCATCCATATTCTCTCTGAGAGATCCAGCCATGTCCCTGAGGATTGAATCCTTTTCAATACCGGACAGGCCTGCGATCTCCTTCGATGCCTTCGCTGCCTTTGATGCTATATCAAACACTATGCCCTGTTCCATCAGACCATCTCCTTTTTCAAGATCATATTGTTGCGATGAACAACCTCCTCATATGTGTCCTTTCCAAGGATACCGCTGATCTCAGTACTGTTGACGCCCATGATTTTTCCGACCTCATCCACAGAAAAATTGCTCAGCCCCACGGCAATAACGCGGTTGTCCGGGTCCATTATCTCCACAGAATCGCCTGCCTTGAATCTGCCCTCTATCCCCAGGATGCCGCAGGCCAGAAGGCTCTTGCCCCCTTGTCTTATCATCTTTGAAGCACCCTCATCCACCACGAGGGCCCCCTTGGGCCTTGTAACAAAGCTGATCCAGTGGTCTTTTTGTGTCAATTTGCCAGTGGTCCTGGGATATACAAAGGTCCCGACATCCGCACCATCCAGGATGGACCGGATTACCCCCTTGTCATACGCAGACGCGATGACAGTGGGAATGCCCAGACGTGAGGCATGGTATGCGGCCCTGAGCTTCGACTGCATACCACCCCGGCCGAATGCCCCTGCATCCGCGCTTATTGACTGGATATACCCGGGCTTGATTTCCTTTATCTGAGATATTCGTTCTGCCCTGGGCATTATACTTGGGTCACTGTCATACAACCCGTTGGTTTCGGTTAGTATAATCAGCACTTGCGCCTCTACAAGGGGAATAATCATGGACGAGAGTATATCATTGTCACTGAATTGTATCTCGTCCACAGAGACCGTGTCATTTTCATTGATAACCGGGATTGCACCCAGATCAAACAGCTCGGACAGGGTGTTGCGTATATTGAGATATCGATGTCTCTTGTCCAGGTCATCCCTTGTTATAAGAATCTGGGCCGCGTGATAGCCATACCTGCCAAGGGCACTGTTATAGCCCTGTATAAGCCTCCCCTGTCCTATGGCGGCCAGGGCCTGTTTCCGTGAAAGACTCTCCGACCGGCTGCCTGTCTCGACCGTAACACCCCCTGCTGCAATGGCGCCGGAAGAGACCAGGGCAAATTGCCTGCCAGTATCATAAAGTGCACTGATCTCATCGCACAGATGTTCTATCACGCGGTAGTTGAGACCCGTATTAGTCCTTAGTACCCGTGAACCCACCTTTACAAGGATACGCCTTTTTTCACCAAGATCCTGCCTTGTCATGGAAGAAGCCTTATGATCTCATCTAAGACCAGATCAAGACCTTCACCGGTTATGGCCGAAACCTCGAATACATCAAGACCCTTGGCACGAATAAAGGCAGCGACCTCCCGGGCACTACTCCTTGCCTCGTCCAGATCACATTTATTCAATACACAAACCTGTTCATGATCCAGGAGCCCCCTGGAATATGAGCCAAGCTCCTGCCTGATGATCATAAACTCTTCGCGCGGATCCCTCATGGAATCCGGCGACATATCGACGACATACACAATAATCCTGGTCCTCTCTATATGTCTGAGAAACCTGAGACCAAGACCGCTTCCCTCATGTGCGCCTTCAACGATGCCCGGGATGTCTGCAATGACAAAATCTCTCCCCTTCCAGTCAACGAGTCCCAGGTTCGGGGAAAGAGTGGTAAAGGGATATGCTGCAATCTTTGGTTTGGCCTTTGAGATACATGAAATAATGGTTGATTTTCCTGCATTGGGGAACCCTACCAAAGCCACGTCAGCAAGGAGTTTGAGTTCAAGTTGGAATTCCCTTTCCTCTCCTGCCTCTCCCTCTTCACAATACCTGGGGGTCCGCATGATCGAGGATGCAAAACGGGCATTACCCCTGCCGCCACGACCGCCCCTTGCTGCAACAAAGGAATCTCCCTGGTTCACCATATCCGCCAGCAATTCACCGGTTATACGGTCTTTCACCAAAGTACCCTTTGGAACTAAAATTACACGGTCCTGGCTCGATCTGCCTGTACGATTTTTCCCCTGCCCGTGCTGACCGCGTTTTGCCTTGGTGTGGGGGTGACAGCTCAGGTCAAGAAGGGTACGAATCTGTTCATCAACCCGGATGATGACATCACCACCCTTGCCGCCGTCACCGCCGTCAGGCCCGCCCTTTGGTACATATTTTTCCCTGCGGAAAGAACAGCATCCATTACCTCCGCCACCTGCCTTCAAAAATATGCGGGCCTCATCAATAAAGTCCATGAACTAGGTGCTGGCGGGGATTATCCTAACCCTCTTTTTATTATTGTACAGGGTTTCGAACTTTACTTTCCCATCGGAAAGGGCAAAAAGCGTATAGTCTCTGCCACAGCCGACATTCTCACCGGGGTGGACGCTGGTACCCCTCTGGCGGACAATGATACTGCCTGCAATCACACTCTGTCCATCAAACTTTTTTACGCCAAGCCGTTTGCCTGCCGTATCCCTGCCGTTCCTGGATGTACCACCTGCTTTTTTATGAGACATTGTTCAGGCCTCCCTGCCCGAGGCAATCTTTGTTATATATACCTCAGTCATATTCTGTCTGTGCCCCTGTTTGCGACGGTATCTCTTGCGCCGTTTCATCTTGAAGACAACAATCTTTTTTGCCCTCATCTGCCTTACGACACGCCCCTCAACCAAGGCACCATCAACCAGAGGAAAACCCAGGGAATATTCGTCTCCACCGACAAAGAGCACCTGATCAAAAGAGATATCCTGCCCCTTTTCGGCATCAAATCTCTCGACCTGTATGGTATCTCCCTGTTCAACCTTGTATTGTTTCCCGCCTGTTTTTATCACTGCATACATATCCATACCTCGTTTTCATTCCGAATGATGTTGAGCTTCTAATGAAACAGCACACAATTGTCAAGAATTTTCCTGTCCGAGTTTTCTGCCCTATCCAAACATTCACGGTTCACGGTTCATGGCAACAAAGCTGCCCACAGGCACACCACTGTGTTCGGCTATGACCGGACACTTGACCATAAAGAGAAAAAATACATCCCTGGGGGCATCGGACAGGGTCTCGAAATTCCCCTGTCCCTTTGAGATCACCAGATCCGCGCTGCCAAAGAGATCCCTGAATTGAGATGAGCACCCCTCCAACGGGGTTCCAGGTGCCCTGGATCCGCTGGAGATAACCCTGCACAGTTTATCCATCCCGACCTGGCGGGCGTCATACATGGTTACATCATTGATTACCGGGACATCCCTGACCGCGAAGACCACCTTTTCAGGACCTATATTCTGGATAAAAATTTTATCAAAGACAATCTCTCCGGCATTATCCCCCAGATAAAGGATGTTTTGTGCCGCATCGATCCGGTCTCTCAATATCCTGGAATGGTCAATTGCAAACTCGGCATCAATGGACTCGTCTATCGTGCCATCAATATCGATGCTGTGCCTTGTACCCAGACCAAAATCAATGATGTTTCCGGCCACCGCAATACGCATGGCTGTATCCAGGGGATCACGGGAGGCGCGTATCCTCTCGCTCAGGCTGGAATAATAGTCCATACACATGGCATTATAAGAGGCCTTTATCTCTGAATATGGATCATCCACACCTTCCATGGACCGTAACATGTCATACATCTGTTTTGCCATCATCGGAGGCGAATCATTGTAATCAAACCCTGCAAGCCGGCCAAGGACATCACGCACAAAACCTTCCTGGTCCTTCGGGTCAATGTTTGACCGGGCAATCTCAACGGCCTGTTTTGCCAGGCATGCAACACACTCAAGATGGGTCCGCATGGCCTATATTGTATCCAGTATGTTTTTTATTATCCCGCTAAAGGCCGTATTGGCCGCGCTGTTGTCATTGCGGCTCATAAAGGGAACCCCGTCATCCGTGTCCTTGACGATCCCCGTATCAATGGGAATGACACCAAGGAAAGGAACCTTCATCTCTTCGGCGGCCTTTTTGCCTCCTCCCACCTTGAAGAGGTCTATCCTTTCGCCGCAATGCGGGCACACAAAACCGCTCATATTCTCGATGACACCAAGGAACCTCAATTCAAGTGCACGTGCAAACTCCACACTCTTTCTGGAATCCAGCAAAGCCACGTCCTGGGGGGTGGTGACCACAACGGCATATGGGGCATCGATCCCCTCAACACCCTTGATAAGCTGTGCAATGGAAAGGGGTTCGTCTCCGGTTCCAGGGGGGAGATCAACCACCAGAAAATCAAGATCGCCCCAGTTCACATCCTTGATAAACTGGCTTATTGCCGTGTGCTTCATGGGGCCCCTCCAGATTACCGGGGTATCCCTGCTGTCAAGGAGATACCCTACGGATACAAGACTGAGGTTGCTGTGCGCCTCAATCGGCACGATATTCCCATCGGCGTCTGCCTGGAGTTTATTTGCTTCAGACCCAAGGATCTTGGGCATATTGGGGCCATGGATGTCCGCATCAAGAACGCCCACCTTGTATCCCTCCTTGGCAAGCCCCAGACTGAGATTGGCAGAGACCGTGGACTTTCCGACACCGCCCTTCCCGCTCATCACCATAATGATATTCTTTATCCTGGAGAGCCTTTTCTTTAACTGCTCCTGCTGCTCCTGTGCCTTTTCTTGCTTTTCC
>JAYEKR010000090.1:0-4336 GCA_034661115.1 Thermodesulfobacteriota bacterium
TTATCAGGTGTGCAAAAAAATACAGGGAATAGCTGGCAATGATAAGGTCAAAGCTGGATCCCGGGGTCTCATGTATAAATGCCCCTGCGTCCATGTGAACAAATTCGCCCGAGTAGCCGAAAGCGGATACAGTATCGAGGAAAGAGGCCCGGTTATGTGCATCTATGATATCCACGCCCGTGATCCTGGTGTTTGCTGGCAGCCTCTCTTTGAGTGCCTCTGTGAAAAACCCGTATCCGCATCCAAGATCCAGGACCTCTGTGATTTTTGAGAGATCCATCCCTTCAAGGGCTATTCCCCGGATATCGTCCTTGTTCAGGGAGTGGTTTTTGATCACCTCGCTGGTCCGGCGGTGGTCATGGATTTTTTCATAGGTCTTCCTGACATCCTCTATTGAATAAAGGTGTGTGTGCGTCATGACAGGTTGAACGACATGAACGCAATAAATCTTTAGCCCTTATTCAGTGTCCATCCGGAATGGATCAGTCTGCCGATGAATTCTGTACCACAAACCCCAGGGCACTATGGATGGTGGCATAGAGATCACCCCCGGGCTTCAGATCGGAGCCTTCCATTAACCAGTACAGGTCATCCATTACCCCCTGCATCGAGACCTCTTCGCCGGTTATGGCCTCCAGTTCCATGAGCCCTAGGGCGGCGGATATGACAGAGTCCGTGCCCCCATCTACCTCGACCTTTTTAAACATGGCCTGGAGGAATGCAGTGGAAAGATCTTCTGTACCCATGATTGCTTTTGACAGGTCGTTCGTGTCGCATAACAGCTGCCAGATAAGGAAGGTGTCTGACCCTGGAGCCACCTTTTTTGCCGTCAATGCGGCCACAAGGTTCTGCATTGGCAATAGATTTGTGGTGAGGCTATTGACTGCCTGAACCAAAAGGAGGTCCCTGTTGATTTCCCCGCCAGGGTTATAGGTCTCATCATAGAGGTCCAGCGTTTTAAGGGTAATATTCAGCAGGCTGTCTACAAAGGGATTATAGTTCCAGCCGTCTTTGTCTTCAAGAAGGTACAGCGCCAGTTCGCTCACCGGTCTATCAGCGATATCTGCGGGCGGATTGTCCAGGTCGTCGAGGTCGTCCAGCAGGGTCTCCATATTATCGAGGAGACCGAAGGATTCTTTGCCTGTGATATTTTTTATGCCAGTATTCAGGGTGTCGATGTCTGTGTTCAGTTTGTCCCAGGTGACGCCATTGTCCCAGATTCCCTTGAGATTGCTGAAAAATCTATTGTCCTGGGCCTGTAGGCCGCCTGTAATATATGCCAGCAGTGGGTCGATATCAGTGGCTTCATTGTTTATGATCAGGTTACCCAGGTCGTTTGTCAGGGTTACGAGTGCGGCGTGGTTGGTATAAAGAAAGATCTCCAGCCGGTCTATCCATGTCCTGTCCTGGGCATCTGTGTCCACAAAGGATTCTTTTATGAATGTGTCGATAAAACGTTTGTCCGCATCGACCTCAGGGTTGTCGTATTTTTCGCCCCATACTTCATTGAGTTCTGTGACAAGGTTGTCCAGTACCCCGGAATCATCCAATCGGCCTATGATCTTTGTCGATGCGCCTAATAGCGGATCAAGGATGCCTTCATCTCCATGGGATCTCAGTGCTTTGGTAAGGAGACCTTCGCCGTTTGTCCCTTCAAGCGCCTGGAGTATGGTTGCGGTGGTATAATTGCCGTCATAATCGGCCACGTCCAGGCCGTAGACTGTGTCCAGGGTGTCATGATCCAGCATGCCGGTCAGCAGGGAGACGAGGAGGTCAAGTCTTCCCCGGTCATAAAAGGATTCCATGAGCGGCGCCATCAGTGCGATCAGGCTGTGCTGCGGGGTGTCTGTGGCCGGGTCGGATACAGGGGTGACAGCGGTTACATGCCCTGAGTTGGTGCTTACAGCATAGTCCCATCCTGAAAGGGCAGCCAATGCGGGGATGAAATCGCGGATCCTGCCAAGATATACAGTAGATCCATCATTGACTTCAGGTTCGCCCAAGTCCATAGCATAGTTGGTTTTGTCTGGGATGACTATAGGAGGGGGACCTATGATAGCGTTTTTAAGATCATCCAGCCGCATAAAAGACATGTTTATGACTCCATGGAATTCGGCTGAAAAGGTAAACCCTGCAGATGTCATGCTTGCATCGTATTTTTTCTCCCAGAAAAGCCAGTATATGGCCTCGTTGGGGTCAACCGCTCCGCTTCCATTGTAATCAGCATCTGAAGGGGCGCCCCCGTCATTGACACTTGGCAAGTCCCCTCCCCAGCGATATTTGACAGCCCTTACGATTTCACCCATGAGGAATTGTGATACATTTCTTGATATACCGTAACTGCCCGCTGGATCGATTGTATCAAGTGCATAGAAGTCGAGATATATGGGTATTCCAAGAATCGATGCTTTGACATGCAGGTAGAGTGCGATATCTGCATTATTGGTTGCCTTTATTATGGATACCAAAGCACTTTCGTTGTCTGGCACCACGCTTCGCGGTTCACCGAACCGGTCCCTTTGTGCAAAGTATTCATAGAGGCCGGTATCTATTTCAGGGATATCCGCATCGCTGATCTGTGCAATTTTTTTGCAGATGTCTACCAGATCATCCGGCAGAGTCCTGGTGTCATCAGTGGCTGCGGGAAGATCCATCATTGCATTCTGCAGGAATGCCTTCAGGGTGTCCCTGGGGGTGACTGCGGGATTTAATATATTATCTTCGGCCTCAATCAGGATCCCCTCCATATCTTCGGAGGTCAGGAGCAGTCCGGTTGAATACAACAGATCTTTCAATGCCTGCCTTGTTGTGGGGTCTGTTGCAAAGAGGTCCAGCAGCTCGGTAATGGCGCTTTTCATGACACCTGGGTCCATGGATGCTGTATCCCAGAATGTTTCCCAGTTCGCGCCCACGCCGGGTTCATCTGCTGCAAAAGAGGTGTGGCCGGAGATGCACTTATACAGGACCTTGTCATGATACACCCTGTTGTCTGCTATATATGCGGTATCGGTTGTCCAGGTCGAGACCGCAGCCCAGTAAGTTTCCCAACCGGCGCCGATGCCGGGCTCGGTATTGGCGGCAGATGTGTGGGTGTCTGTACACAGATAGAGGACATTGTTATGGTTTACCCCTCCGGTCTTTTTATATGCGGTATCGGTTGTCCACTCCACCCAGTTGTCACATGCACCCGCATTTAACCAGGCCACGGTGTCATGCAGCAGGCCTATTATGTTTTCCATATCCGTTGGTCCTAATAAAGAGGCATTGCCGTCCATGATCTTGATAAGGGCATCAATGGCCTGATCAAGGCGGGTCTCTGTATCTGTGTTTATTAAATCACCTGCGCTCAGGTCAATGTCTTGGAGGTCGGTCAAGACAGTCTCGAGGTCTCCTATGGTGATCTCATTGCCCGGGACTGCGATCAACTGATCTAGGATGCCCTGGTCCCCGTTATAATCAAAGAGACCCTCATATATATTGGCGTATCTGGCGTCAGGGTCTGCGGCGTCATGGATTACATCAATGATATTATTGAAGCTAGTCTCGTGCGCAGGGGCAGTGATTGTGTCCAGGTCGAGGCCTGAGAGGGCCCCTTCAAGTGTAGCTGTGTCGGCCTCCATGATATATTCAAGCATGGTATAGATCTCTTCTTCCATGCATCCAGGGCCGAGTCTCTTGATCAGTCTGTCCAGGATATCTCCTGTGGCGCATCCGGGATACTCAATGTCGTTTCCTGAGATGATTTTTAATGCAGCAGCAAGGTTTTCAGAGAGAGAAAAGGAGCTATCAGCTGCTGCAATGTTTTCTGACATGGAATCCCTGAGGTTTTCCATCAGGTTTAACATGGTCTGGTAATCCTCTTTCGTGGTATATGCGCTATTGTCGTACGCATTTAATATATTCATGCTGTTTTGAAGGAATTCCATGAGATCCTGCATGGACATCTCTCCAATAAGCCGGTTTAGATCAGGGTATTGTCCTTCAGGCAGGAGCGATTCCTGGTTCATGCCCTCAAATTTCGTATTGCTGCGTGTTTCATCTGTCCTCTTGTCGCATCCTGAGAGGATAAGCCCCATGATCAATGCAATATAAAGCCATATATTAAGGTTTTTCATAACGGTCTTTTCGGCATAAGGGTAATATTCTTGAGTATATAGATCGACAAAGAGGTGCTGTGTGCAAACTTGGGCAGGATGTTTTTTTGTAACCATTCACGGAACGTTCTTTCCGCGTCACCCCCGCGAAGGCGGGGGTCCAGGAACGTGAATTATCTGGAACACTGGATTCCCGCCTTCGCCTGCCTGCTGCAGGCAGGCGGGAATGACTGTGGTGGTGT
>JAYEKR010000091.1:0-3595 GCA_034661115.1 Thermodesulfobacteriota bacterium
TTGCAATGGATGCCTATCTTGTTATGGTGGATGCAATAAGGGAAGGTGGCCCTGGCGATCTCAGGGGAGCTTTGGATAATATGAGAGGTAATGAGTATCTTTCCGGTATGCTTGTTATGGAAAATGCAGGCGGCCTGACACGCTATATGCATATAGACCTGGTGCAGGGATCACATATCACCCATGTGAAATCTCTGAAAACCCCGGCACCTAGATGTGGGAACTGATATCTGTACTCAGCAACTTGTCTGCCACCGAGCCGAGGTCCGGCTTATAGGTGTTGGTATCCAACCTTTGCTGGATATCCTTGACCTTGTCTGCACGGATATCCGGTGATGACTGAATCCTTTGCTGAATGTCCTGAAAGAGATTGGCTTTTTCAGACATGCTGACACTGTCCTTTGACGGTTTTACCGGATTCTGCTGGGCGGTTTGTGTGTTGATCTTTGAAAACCCCGTCCCTGCTGCCTGGTTTGCCTGGTTTGTCTGGTATGCCCTTATCATGGTCTGGTTTGTTGTGCTATCCACCTTCATAGGTTATTATATCCTTATCTTTATTTAATGACCGGCTCAGGCTTTGCTCCATCATATCATCAAAGAGCCTCTGGTTTGCCCTTGAAGAGATGGAGACAGAGTCTGTGTGACGGCCATTATCTGTCCGCGCTTCATTATTTGCCTGTGCCTTTCCCGGAGACTGGGGTTTTTCATAGGCTTTCATGATATTGTTGACATAGATGCTTTTAACCTCCATGTAGAACTCCTTTGCCTCTTTTGGATGCTGATATATATATCGGCATTATTTTATAAAGCTTGAACACTTTTATGATGTCAAGGGCGGATTGATGTTGTTATAAAATTAACATGCATGATGGGGGTCAAAGAGTCCAAAGATCCATACGTCTGGGGCTGTGAGCCCTTGGTTTTCTATGTTGACAAAACCACAAAACATGAATATAGCTCAAGAATGTTAAAAAATAAACAAGTTATGGCCGGGTGAGGTCATGGACATTCCTGCAGCCGTTTCTTCCAGATTTCCAATGTACTATGAATATGTATGTCTAATGGAAGAGCAGGGGAGCGAGTGGATATCATCAAACATGATGGCGTCTGCCCTGGGGCTCACCTCATCTACCATACGTCAGGATATCCAGTATATCGGCCGGATACGCAGTTCGTCCTTTGGGTACAGTACCAACAGCTTCCGTTTGTTGCTTGAGGCAATACTTGGGATTGCCGTTGGAGCGAACATGGCATTAGTCGGGGTGGGCAGCCTGGGATCTGCAATCCTGCGTTACCAGGGTTTCAGGGCCAAGGGTTTTATCATAAAGGCCGTGTTTGACAAACGAAAGGATCTGATAGGTTCCAGGGTCAACAAGATGGAGGTGTATCCTGTTGGACGGATGGCAGAGATGGTCAAGAGAAAAAATATTACCATAGGGGTAATTACCACCCCTCCGGATGTGGCCCAGTCGATTGCTGATACCATGGTGAGTACACAGATCCGGGGTATATGGAATTTTGCCCCCATGAGCCTGAGGGTGCCATCCAATGTGGCCCTTGAAAACGTAAGCCTGTGTCCTTCTTTGTTTTCCCTGTCCTTTGACATGAAAAACCTGAAATAAAGGTAAGCGTTCACAGGGCACCGCACCTGCTGCGTTGGCGGGCACTTGAAGTACATTAGTACGTCTGCGTGCCCGCCGCCTTGCATCTGCAGCACCCTGCAAACGCTTACAAATCAGCGGTTTACATGTAATTAACATTTGATACTGCAATACTGCCCGTGAACGGTTACAAATAAAGGGGAAAATTTTGCCCTGTTCTGCCTGTGCAACGGTTCTATGGCAGAGTTTGATCGTGTGGCATCGATGTTGCTGTACTGTCTTGAGGAGGATCATGTATGGACCAGGGAATATATACGGCCGCATCCGGGGCAAAGGTCATGGAAGACAAACTTCTTGTAATCTCCAACAACCTTTCCAATGCAGGTACTGCAGGGTTTAAGCGACAGGCAATAGGCCTCAGTGAGTTTGAAAAACAGCTGGATATATCTGAGCTCTCCCAGGGGCAATACCGGAGAACCCCGATTGATGTGGTTGTGGGACGCAACTATATCGATACAAAGACCGGACCGTACCGGCAGACCGATAATCCCCTGGATTTTGCAATAACCGGTAAGGGGTTTTTTGTCCTCAACGATGGAAACACAACGGGATATACCCGGGCCGGGTCCTTCTCGGTATCCCCTGAGGGCCTTTTGGTAAGCCCGCAGGGATACCGTGTCCAGGGAGAGGGCGGGGACATCACTTTGGGTCAGGGGAATGTGGTTGTGGATGCCAATGGTACAATAACCCTTGACAATGAGACGATTGACCGTTTTCGCGTGGTGGATATCCAGGGCAGTGACCTGAAGAGACAGGGGCCTGGTATACTGGGTGTCAAAGACACAGTGGTCCCGGGCGAGATGGAAGATGCCAGCATAAAACAGGGCAGTATTGAGCTCTCAAATGTTGAGCCCATGATGGAGATGATCGGGCTTATCAATGCACAGAGGGCATATGAGTCGTTTCAGAAAGTGGTCAAGTCATTTAATGAGGTCTATGCGCTTTCCATAAACAAGGTCGGATCACTGGCGTAAAGGAGATAATGATATGATAAAGGCGATGTGGACAGCGGCCTCTGGTATGAACGGCCAGCAGTTGAAAATAGATGTTATGGCTAATAATCTGGCAAATGTGTCTACCAACGGATTCAAAAAGAGCCGTAGCGAGTTTGAAGACCTCTTTTATTCCACCTACAGGGAGGCAGGCAGCCCGACTGCTATCGGGGGCAATGTCCCTTCCAGTATACAGGTGGGTATGGGGACAAGACCGGTTGCAGTCAAAAAGATCTTTACCCAGGGGGATTATTTACAAACAGAGAATCAGCTTGATATGGCGATAGAGGGCGAGGGCTTTTTCCGGCTTATCTCTGGTGACATGGAGGTATATACCAGGAACGGGGCCTTTAATATCGATGCGGACGGATACATTGTTAATTCAATGGGAGACCGTCTGCAACCGGATTTTTCAGTACCTTCGGATACAGCAAATATCGATATCTCTAAAGACGGTGAGATTACCTGTCTTTCTTCTGATGATGAGGTCATTGCGTCCGGGCAGATCCCTGTGTACACCTTTATCAACCCGTCCGGGCTTAAGGCCATCGGAAGAAATGCATATATCTCCACCCCGGGTTCGGGAGATGCGACAGAGGGCGTGGCCGGAAACGCTAATTTCGGTACAATTGCACAGGGTTACCTGGAGCAGTCCAATGTGGATGCAGTGGAGGAGATGATCAATATGATTGCCGGGCAAAGGGCCTATGAGATGAATTCCAAGGCTATCAAGACCTCTGATTCCATGCTCCAGGTAGCAAATAGCCTGGTCAGGTAATGGGTATGAAAAAGACATTTTTTCTAATCCTTGCTATCTGTTTTATTTGTTTCCTCGTTGCCCCGTTATGGGCGCAGCCGGATGAAATTGTGATCAAAGAAAGGGTAAGGGTGGCAGGTGCTCATGTCTGCCTGGGGGATATCGCAAAGATAAGCGGACCCAAT
>JAYEKR010000091.1:3605-4321 GCA_034661115.1 Thermodesulfobacteriota bacterium
AATGGATACCCCTTATGGTGTAACAGGAGCCACCTTTTCCAGGGAATACATAAAAAAAAGGGTCACCACACAGGTCGATCTCCCGGTGAACCTTGCCGGGAGCATGCGTGTCCACATCTCTCAAAGGCTTTTTGAGGTGCCGGACAAGGTATTGAGTGAGCTTTTCAAGGAACAGGTCATGCAGAAGAGTCCCTGGAGAGACAGGGGCCGTATCATTATTGAAGATGTGCGTATCCCCTTGAATATCAGGGTAGATAAGGCCAGCCTTTCCTGCATACGGGCAAAATGTTCCCCCCATGAGGATTTTCTGGGGCTTGTGACCATGTTTATCCATATCGGTTCGGGCCGGATGTCAAAAAAGGTGCATGTCAGCGGGCATGTCCGTGTCATGGCAAAAGTCCCTGTGGCCGCCTCAGAGATAAGGCGTTCCCATGTGCTGACCCGAGAAAATATAGAGATGAAAGAGATGGATATCACCTCTTTTCCGCGCATTGCAATGGAGATGGATGCATGTCTGGGTATGCGCACACGATCAAATATCCACAGGGGAAGCCCCTTTAATATGGCTAAGATAGAAAAGACACCCCTTGTGTGTAGAGGGGACAGGGTTGTCATCGAGGCCTCTGATGAACATCTCAGGGTCACAGGGGTAGGCATTGCATTAAAGGACGGCAACCTTTCAGACCATATCCCGGTGCGCAATGCATCATCAGGCC
>JAYEKR010000092.1:0-4312 GCA_034661115.1 Thermodesulfobacteriota bacterium
TGCTGTCCACCTCCTGGAGCACACGTGTATTGTACAGGCTGATCACGCCATGCAGGGCTGTCCAGGCCTGTATGGCATAGAGGCGTGCATCAGCAGGCGTAATCTTCCCTTGAGCGTCTGACATCCCGGTAATTGTATCTGTTACGATATCCATGCATTTGAGGGCGGTCTGCTTTTCATGCAGGGCAACGGGCTGTGTATCTGTACCCACGTAATCCGCATACTTTGGTGTATTGCGGCTGAACATGATTTCGTAATAATTGGCATATTGCATACCAAAGGCCAGATAGGCATGGACAAAGCCCTTGAGACATTCCCGGGGTTCATCCATACCTTTTGAGCCCTCTGCGAGTGCATCATGGAGCATGACAAAACCCTTTGTCTGTATCGCCAGATAGAGCTCATCCTTGTTTGTATAGTAGTTGTAGATATTGGCGGCGGTCATGCCAAGGGCAGAGGCGAGCTTGCGCATACTGAGATATGCAAAACCGTGCTCGAGAATAATCTTTGATGCCGATTCAAGGATATTTCCCCTCACACCATCGACATCCCCTTGTGCGCGTACTGGCTTTGGCATGACTATGTCCCCCTATGGTGGTAAACAGTGTTAACTTAACAGTGTTTACCTGACCTGTCAAGTATCAAATACAGGGTCGCATCTTAAATATTAACTCTTTGATCCGGATACAGTTGAGATTATTGAAAAATTACGATTATGGTTTACAAACCCCTATCTTGCCATTATTGATATTGTTTCTGCAGACCTATATCTGTAAATATGGAGGCTTGGATGAAAGACCTGAAGGGTATTGAGATTAAAGGGATACACAAGCTCAACAGCGGCAAGGTAAGAGAGATATTCGAGGTGGACGATGAACGCCTGCTGATCGTAACCACAGACCGCATATCCGCCTTTGACGTAATCCTCCCGGATGCAATCCCTGACAAGGGCCGAGTCCTCAATGAAATTTCCGGGTTCTGGTTTAAAAAGACTGCATCCATCATCCCCAACCATGTGATCAGCACAAGGATCGAGGACTACCCTGAGCCCCTGTGCCATGATGAACGGCTCAGAGGAAGGTCAATGCTGGTGACAAAGGCCAGTCCCCTGCCCATAGAATGCATTGTTCGCGGCTATATCTCAGGTTCCGGATGGAAGGAATACAATGAAAAAGGCTCTATCTGCGGCATTCGTCTCAAAGAGGGCCTGGAACAATCGCAGAGGCTTCCCGAGCCCATCTTTACCCCCTCGACAAAGGCAGAGCTCGGTGAACATGACGAGAGCATTGACCATGACACGGCCGCAGGGCTTATCGGAAAAAACCTTTTCGATCAGGTCAAAAAAACCTCACTGGAGATCTATCGCATGGCCGCAGAATATGCGCTCGGACGCGGTATCATCATTGCAGACACAAAGTTTGAATTTGGTATCAGGGATGGTAAGCTCATCATTATCGATGAAATGCTCACGCCGGACTCCTCCAGGTTCTGGCCGGAAGCCGTCTATAAGCCCGGAGGCGCCCAGCCCAGTTTTGATAAACAATTCGTACGTGATTATCTCCTGGGCCTTGACTGGGATAAAAGCGCCCCGGGCCCGAAACTTCCCGAAGATATCATTGCTCAGACCCGAATGAAATACATCGAGGCATTCAAGAAGATAACCGGTAAAGACTTGGAATAAGATCGGATCACTTGCCACCATGATCATGCGGGTATGAGCCTGCCGGGTGTATATGGGTATGGATATGTTGTGTCATATCCCTGGCCCTGCACAGCCTTCCGCTGTCCATGGCATATATCCGGCTGGTAATCCTGAACAGAAAATCCAGGTCATGGGAAGCAACAATATATGAGATATCAAGCCCCTTTAATATCCGCACAATCCTCTCTGCGGTTGCTGCGTCAAGCCCGGCGGTCGGTTCATCCAGGATAAGCAGATCCGGGTCCATGGCGAGTATGCCTGCCATAGCCACCATCTTTTTTTCCCCGTGGGAGAGCTTGTGAGTGATCCTTTCTTCAAAACCATCCATGCCCAGGTCAAAGAGTGTCTTGCGGACAACTGCCCTTGCCTGTCTTTTGTCCATACCCAGATTCAATGGACCAAAGGCAACATCCTCCATTACAGTGGGGTTAAAAAGCTGGTCATTTGAATTCTGGAAGAGCAGGCCCATGCGCTTGCGGACCTCTATAAAATCCTTCTGGGTATGCATGGTGTGGCCGAATATCTCAATAGTACCCGAGGATGGCCGGCTCAGCCCCATGATGATATTAAACAGGGTGGTCTTGCCGCTGCCGTTCGGGCCGACCAGCCCTGCCCTGTCCCCTTTTTTCAGGACAAGATTCACCCTCTCCAGTATGGCCCGTTTGTCCGGGTAGACAAAAGATACATTGTCAAGAGATATGATATTTGTCATGGCTCAGATCACCACAAGCCCGGCCAGGGTGAGCAGGATAATGGCCGCTGCCACAAAATCGCCTGTACAAAAATCAAGGTTGTCAAGATGGACAAAGGTGCCGTTAAAACCGCGGCAGATCATGGCAGAGTGAATCCTCTGCCCCCTCTCGTAACTGCCCACCAGGAGCATGCCCATGAGATAGGCATAACTTCGGTAGGTATGCAGGTTTGTCTTTGGCCTGAAGGAGCGTACGCGCATGGCTGTATGTATCCTTTTATATTCCTTGATAATTTCAAAGGCATAACGGTATGTGAAAAAGAACAGGTACACGACCTTGTCCGGCACATGCAGCCGGTTCATTGCATGCACCATGGAGCTCGGAGAGGTGGAGGCCATGAGCGCCATCATAAAGAGTATCACGGCATTACAACGCAGGGTGATGATAAACGCAAATATGATGCCCTGCCGGGTTGCCTCAAACGAAAAAACCTGGAATATTGGTGTCCCTGGGATGGTAAATGGCAGAAATACCCACATCATGGCAATGAAAAGATTGGGGCCTGACAAGCTTTTTATCAGACCAGCAAGGGGTATGCGTGCAACAAGGACCAGACAAAGGGCAAAGCAAAAGGCAAGGCATACCGCTGGCATATCTGTGATCACTGCGGTCACGATGGAAAGACCTGTAACACTCAATATCTTGACCCTTGGATCCAGATGGACAAGGACGCTTTCCCTGGTCTCATCCCACACGGCTATTGAGGCCCATGCCTTGATTTCATGTACATCACAATGCCCATCAGACCCAGTATATAACCGATCCCCCCGAGTATCTCGGTAATGGACGGACCTTTGTTCTGAGACTCGAGGATTGCATGGACAAGGGGATCGAGCCTTTTATCAAGGCTCTCATTGATGATACGCTTAATCTCTTCGGGTGTTGCCCCGGACGTGGTAGGCACATTGTCTTCCCGGTTCAATCTTTTGTTTACAGGTTCGGTTTTGTTTGCAGATTTGGCCGTCATATCCTTTGTATCGCCTGTTGTATCCATGGTGAATTCCGCCCGGTGCCCCATGGATGCATTCAAAACCAGTTTTATGCCGGAACACATGGGAGACCTGAATTGGAATTCTCCGTCCCGGTCTGTCCTGCCTTCAAGGAGTTTTTTACCGTTCAGGTCAAAGACCTCTATGGAAGAGTCTATTACTTTTTTCCCGTCGCTGTAATATCCTTGGGCATACACCATATCACCCTCTTCCACCGCAAACACGGACACATTGTGCGCCCACGCGACAGATGCAGTCAGCACCAGCATTGTGACCATAAACGCCAGGTAAACTTTTTTTTGTTTCATGAAGACATCTCCAGGATCTCAGGCCTTACCTTTTTCAAAAAGACAACAATAAAGGAGGTGATAACTCCCTCTATAAGCATGATGGGCAGGTGGGCTATAAGTATCAGTTTTGCCGGTGCAATAAAGCCCTGATTGCTCAACCCCAGGGAGGCTGCGGTAAGCACTGCGCTTGTCCCTACGCAGAGAAACCCGCACGCAAAACCTCCTGCTGCAGACCATCTTGAAGACATGTCCTTTACTGCATGGCCAAAAAGACAACCCCATATTAAAGCGGGCAGCGCCATGTTCAAGGTATTGATGCCAAGGGTGGTAATTCCGCCGAACCCAAAAAGCATGGCCTGGAGGAGCAATGCGGTCATGATGGCGGGAAAGGCCATCCACCCCAGCAAAAGACCGATCACCCCGTTGAGCAAAAGATGCACACTTGACAGGCCTATGGGTACATGGATAATGGACCCCACAAAAAAACACGCCGACATCAGGGCAACCATGGGTATATTGTCATAATCCATCTTTTTCAGGCCGATGCCGACTCCGACCCCTGCCAGTACAATCCCTGAT
>JAYEKR010000093.1:0-4307 GCA_034661115.1 Thermodesulfobacteriota bacterium
AAAAGACAGGAATACCACCACAGTCATTCCCGCCTGTCTGCGTGTCTGCCTGTGCGTGTCCGCACGCAGACAGGCGACGCACAGGCAGGCAGGCTCCCCTCTTGTCATTCCCGCTCCCCTCTTGTCATTCCTGCTCCCCTCTTGTCATTCCTGCTCCCCTCTTGTCATTCCCGCGAAGGCGGGAATCCAGGTTTTTCAGCCGGCGCTACGTTTCTGGATTCCTGCTTTTGCAGGAAGGTATCACATGGGGTTCAATACCAGGACATGTTCCTGGTGTCTTTTGATCTCCTCGTCACTGAGCCACCAGTACATCTTTTCGCCCTCCATGAATGCCTCTGTCTGGTCCTTGTAGTGGGGATCAAAGAGCCGGCCGGATACCCCGCCCGGGAGCACGGCCAGGACCTTTGTGTCATCCCCTAAGTCTGCGACCATGCGCAAAGATGCCGTGACCCATACCTTGAAGGGTTCATTGAATTCATAGATGCTGCGGTACAAGGTTGCGCCTGAACCACCCATGGGGTGTGATCCGCCGCCCAGGATGCCTTTTCCGATGCCCTCTCTCCTCAATGCATTGACCATGCAGAGCTGGTGAATCCTGCCCCACTCCCATTTTTCGGGGTTTTTACCCATGCGTTCTTCAAGCATGGCAGATGCCTTGAGCCCTGCCGTATGTATGGTGTCGTCCATGGTCTCGCATGTGTCTTTTGTATTTACATTGTCAAACCATGGGGAATCCCCCTCACATGCCATTATACAGAGTCTCTCCTTCCAGTAGTACCAGTCTGAAAGCATGATCCCTGAGAGGTCGTCTCCCAGTTCGTCTGCAAAGGTCTCTTGTGCAAACGCCTGGAACACGGCCTGGAACACGGCCGGTGCAGCGAGGTCCGGGTCATCCCGGAATGTCCATGTATTGAGGATCGCGCCCAGCCCCTGGGTGTCTTCATAATTCATAAGAGAGGCCGCCATGATGGGGGAGAGCCTTTTTGCCGTAAGGTTCATGGTGTCTCTCTGGAACATGAAATGGTCGTCCACACTCTTTTTGCCTGGCGTGTCCATGAGTTGTTTCAGCCTCTGGTAGCGGTCAGATGCCGAAAAGTGGTTGGAATAATAATAGGGATAGTCTGCCGGCACGGTCTTGTGATTGCATGTGCCGAGCCATTGACGTGCCGGATTGATCGCCTGGGGCATCTCTTCAAGGGGTATCCAGCCCTGCCAGTTGTCTATTGAGTCCTTTACCTCGTAGGGTATAATTCCGCCCCCTGAACGCACAGGGATCCTGCCGCTTACATACCACCCGATATTGCCTGATGTGTCTGCAAAGACAAAGTTCAGGATGATCATGTTGATCTCTTTGAGCGCGTCACGGGCCCCATATACATCTTTGGCACAAAAGAGTTTTTCTATGCCGATGGAGGGGCTCATGGTCTCAAAGGCTGACCAGCGCAGGCTGATGACCTTGTCTGTCGTAAGGTCAGGGAGGATGCCCGAGACTACTGGTCCCCTGTTTGTGGTCCGGATGGTAATGGCCTCTTCCCTGAACCCTGAAGGCATGTCCTTGTCCTTTATCTTCAGGGTCTCTTCGATGATCCCGAAGGGGATTGATTTATCACCCTCCATGTATCTGTCCTTGTCTGACGGGTCTATCTTTTCCACATAGAGGTCCTGTGTATCGCCGTATGCATTGGTGACGCCCATGGCTATATTATTGGTCCGGCCGATAACCATGCCCGGAATGCCGGGTATAACCACACCAACGGCCCTGGATCCCGGGGTTATTATGCCGCATGGATACCACTGCCCTGGGATCAGACTGGTTTCAAGGTGGGGATCGTTTGCAAGGATCGGTTTGCCGTCTATTGCCATGGTGCCGGATGTGGCCCAGTTATTGCTGCCTATGTTCAGGTGGCCCGGCTGAAGGAAAGAGAGAATCTCCCGGCCGGCATTGATGCCGAGTGCAGGTGCATGGTCCGGATAGGGTCTTGATTTGCTGATGGTTTTGTCATCCGGGTTGATATTGACAGGGGAGATCTCCTGAGCCCTGTCAATGCCGATTTTTTCAATAAGCATCTCAGAGATGATCTCGGTCGTCAGGTTGGCGGATGAATCCCAGCCCATATAGTAGAGGATGGCAAGGGAATCCGTAATATCCCAGGGTTCAGGCTTGATGCCGGCAATCTTGAATTCTGTCGGCCATTCGTCCTTGTGTGTCCTTATATAGGTGTTTACCCCGTCCAGGTAGGCCTGGAAGAAGGCTAGTGTTTCATCATTCAATATAGCGGCGTGTTCCTGTGCATGTCTCAGGAAGCCTATGGTATGCATGCGTATGTCCAGGTTTTTTGCCTGTTCTCCAGCGAGTTCGCTTATCCTGCCTTCGGCAAAGAGACGGGTGAGCTGCATCTGGAAGAGCCGGTCCTGGGCCGTGACAAAACCCTGCGCCATAAGGGCGTCGTGGGTATTCGCGGCATAGATATATGCCATGCCCTTTTCGTCACGTACAACACGGACCTTTTCCTTGAGTCCCTCGATGCCGAGGCTGCCCTTGTTTTGGTAGTTATTAATAAGGCAACAGCCGCTCAAAAAGAAAACACCCACGAGCCCAATAACCAGTATTGACTTGATTTTTTTATACATAACCCCTCCTTATGGCAAAAAAAAGAACTGCACAGCACTGCTTTAAAAGATACACATGGACAATAAACAATGCAAGGTTTCTTTGATAGGAGGCATTGTAAACATTTGCAAAACTGTGAAATTGAAAATCAGGACATTAGCCCGTGTTTTTGTAATGTTGATGAACGTGTCCATATCCTGTCCAGGCCTGCCCATTCTCCACATTCTCCTCCTGTCATTCCCGCCTGCCTGCTGCAAACAGGCGGGAATGATTGTGGGGGTGTTTGCCTGCTTTCATATAAGCAGGCAATGCTCCCTTTCCCATTCCAGGTTCAGGCTTCAAACCGTGAGCGTGTGCATGCATTTGGGCCGGGCTTTTTTCCTTGACTATCTTCATGTCCGCGGTTTAATAAGGGTTCGTCGCCCCCGTAGCTCAGGGGATAGAGCACAGGATTCCTAATCCTGGTGTCGCAGGTTCGAATCCTGCCGGGGGCATGAAATTAAACCCGCATGAGCTGTATTCACAACCAGGAATGAAAACCCATGTCTCCCCAAATCGTCACCCCAGCCTGCGAAGTGCGTCGCCTGTCTGCGTGCGGACACGCACAGGCAGGCACGCAGACAGGTGCAGGCGGCGGTCCAGAGTTTCCAGGGATATCCGTGTATGCCCAGAAGCTGTCACCCCCGCGCAGGCGGGGGTCCAGAAGCACGGTACCAGCCATAACCGCTGGATTCCCGCCTTCGCCTGCCTGCAGCAGGCAGGCGGGAATGACGGGAGGAGAACGGGAATGACGGGAGGAGAACGGGAATGACTGTGGTGGTGTTCTCTTATTTTTTTGATAAAATGGTAGAGTAAAAGTTTTTCATGAGGGGGGTTGGAATAGTGCATACCAGGAACCCCCAGGGTATTTCAGCCTTGATACCGGCATTAATCATTGGCCTTTTTTTCTGTAACCGTGGCGGCAGGGCTGCAGGCAGCGGCAATAATGCCATGGCCCTGTGGAGATACATACCCTGATTTTATGGAGCACCCTTGTGATTACATGGAAAGAAGAGAAAACTTTTTCTTTTTTTACCCATGTTTTTGCCACCGGAGGCAAAAGGTTCTATCCTTTTCGCGCATTTTTTTGCCGGGAAAACAATAAAATCAGGGGGATGCAGGCTGCGGACAAGGCGTGAACCTGGGGCATGTTTTTTGCTTAACATAAAATAAACAGGGCTTAATCTTGTTTATAGAGATTTGTTAAAGGGGTCTTGTTGTATAAAACGTATTTTTGGAGGGGAAAATGAAGATCATCATACGGGGCATGTTGTATGTTTTGCTTATCTCGCTTCTTGTCGCATGTTCAGGCAGCGATGGGCAGGATCCTGCGGTTGCAGGGGCAGGTGCTGAAGACGCGTATTCCGAGGGGGCCATTGTGCCTGCTACGGGATACAGTGACGATGCTGAGATCACAGTCTATGCCCTTTCCAGCGGCACCTTTGCCGGTCTGGGTAACGGCTATGTAGTCGATGCAGAAGAGACCCTGGGGGTCAGGCTCAACAATGGCACCATATCCGGGGCCAGGGTATTTGTTTCAGATGGCGCCGGGTACCAGGTCGAGGCAGTCAGTGACAATGAAGGCACATATGTCTGTGAATACAGGTTTGACCGCGAACTGCTCATATATCCGCTCCTGGTCCAGGTGATCTATGAC
>JAYEKR010000094.1:0-4293 GCA_034661115.1 Thermodesulfobacteriota bacterium
CATACACTGGATAATATCCCCTATGGCCCCTGCTATTTCCCCAGGTGCCACCTCAACATCCTCAGAGACAAAGGATGCCTCGATCCGCTCCATGATGTCACGGATGTCACGGGACAGACCGTAAACAAGGGTGGAGACTTCCCCGCTTAAAAGCCCCCTTGCCATATCCAGACCAGTGGCGCTCTTTGCAGAAATCATTGAGTCAACCGCCTCTGCCTGGGCAAGGTCTATCCTGGAGTTTAAAAAGGCCTTTTTGGTAAACTCGCCTCCAAGGGCAGGTCGGGCAAGGCGCGTTTCATGGATGGTTTCCATAATCTGGTCAACGATAACAGGGTTTCCATGAGAACTGATCTCTGCCAGGTCTTCACCGGTATATGAATGAGGGCCTGGATGAAGGACTACCATAACCTCATCGACAATCTCTGCATCCCGGTTCACAATGCGGGTAAAACACTGCAGGTGTGCAACCCACTGATCACGTATTGTTATCTCCTGCAAGATCTTTCGTGTATTATCTCCGCTTATGCGGGTTATGCTGATGCCTCCGCGTCCCCTGGGCGTGGATTCCGCATATATAGTATCGCCCGTAATCACAGATTCTGCCTGAAGGTTCATCCCTTTTTCGGGTAGATAACCACCTTTTTATAGCTCCCTGAGCCCACACTCTTTGTGTTTAGATCGGGATCATCCCTCAGGGCAAGATGAATAATGCGGCGGTCATGGGGCGTCATCCTCTCCAGGGAGACATTACGTCCTGTGTCCTTTGCCTTTTGTCCCATCTGTGAGGCAATGGACTCCAGGTGGCTAAGATGTCTCTCCCTGTACCCTTCCGTATCCAGTGTGATGTATACAGTGCCTTTCTGGGTTCTGTTCACTATCCGGTTTACAATGTCCTGGAGTGCATCCAGGGTCTGACCCCTTTTCCCTATGATCAATCCCGACCCGTCTCCTTCGATATCAAGGACTCCATTGTCCAAAATATCTATCTGTGCCGGGATGTTCATATGCCCCAGCAGGGTGGCCAGGACGGTCCGGGCCTGTTCCATGACCTCTGGATCCACAATGGAATGATTATTGTCATTATTGTCTGTCTGTTGTCTTTTATCATCCAGACTATCCTCCGGGTCGGTCTTCTCCACGAACGGCTGAGTTCCATATTCCGATGCGTCCTCTCCCTTGTCTTCATCTGCACCATCTGCAAAGGGCCTGGCCAGAATCCGGGCATTCTTGTTTCCAACGAACCCTAAAAACCCCTTTGCGCCCTCTGATACCACCTGGATATCGAGGGCTTCAAGGCTTGACCGAAACCCCTTCATGGCCAGCACGATTGCCTCGTCTACATTTTTTCCTTCAAATTCCTTGTAATCCATCATTATTGTCTCCTGTTTTGATCTATGTACGGTCCCTGTTGATATATGCCTGCTGCGCTATGGAGAGGATATTGCTGATAAGCCAGTAAAGGACAAGGCCGGAAGGAAAACTAAGGAAGATAAAGGTGAAAACAACCGGCATAAACATCATCATCTTCTGCTGGGTGGCATCCCCGGTCGCAGGTGTCATCTTCTGCATGAGGAACTGGCTGAGCCCCATGAGGATGGGTGTAATGAAATAGGGGTCCTTTGCCGAGAGATCCGGAAGCCAGGTACCGAAGATATGAAAGGGTGTATGCCTGAGTTCAATGGCATAGAGAAAGACCCGGTAAAGGGCAAACAGTATCGGGATCTGAAGCAGCATGGGCAGGCACCCTCCCATGGGATTGATCTTGTGTTCCTTGTAGAGCTTCATCATCTCCTGGTTGAGTTTTTGTTTGTCATCCTTGTACTGGGCCTGGATCTCCTTCATCAAAGGCTGTACCTTCTGCATCTCTTTCATGGAGGTGAAGCTCTTGAGACTCAAGGGATAGAGCACAAGTTTGATAATAAAGGTCAATATAATGATAGCCAATCCATAGCTATTGGTATGTCCCTGTATCCAGTTCATGGCCAGAAGCATGGGTTTGGCAATAAAATCAAAAAATCCGAAATCAAGGGCGCCTTTGAGCTGGTATCCCGCATCCTTCAGGGTATTGAGCTCCTTGGGTCCGACATACATGAGATATTTGCTACTCAGGCTTGTCCCTTTTTTGATATCAAGGGGAGGCAGGCTGTAACGCATGCCAATGGTTTCCTTGTCTTTCCTGGTAATGACAAAAGTGCTTTCAGGTGCATCGGGAGATATAAGAACCCTGAGGAAATACTTGTTCTCCACCCCTGCCCACCTGAGATCTCCTGAAAACTCCCGGGATTCCCCCGGATCCTCAATCTTGGATATCTTGAACTCCTCCAGGTGTTTACCGTTAAGCAGTACAGGCCCTTCAAAGGTGTACCTTGAAGATTTCTTGCCATCTGGATAGGTTTCGTCCAGACAGATATCCATGTTCAGGGACAGGTCTGTCCCTGTATTATTAACCAGAACGGTCCTGAATCCAATGACATAACTCGCTGGGTCGACCTGGTAGACCTTTTTAAGGACAATGCCATCTGAAATCTCTGTACTGAATTCAATCTCACGGATCTCATGGTCTGTCTGTATATCCATTGGAGACCCGGAGCTGAACATGAGATCCCTGTCCGTAAACCCGCCCTTCATGGTCATGACAGGCATGGGAGTGCTAAGCATCTCTACCAGATCGGAATCCGCCTTCATGGTTTCTTTGTATTGCCTGAGCTTCAAGGAGACAAGACTGCCGCCCTTTGTGTCCCATACGGCCACGTAGAGGGGGGTCTCTATGGTAATTTTATCTCCCTGCTCAGTGGAGGCGGCCTTTGTTTCAATCCGCGGGGTTATGGTCTTTTCGATCCCTTCCTTGATCTGGGTCTGGGTGATTAGCTCTTTTTTCTTCGGCTGTGGTGCTGACGGCTTGATAACAAAAAAATCCCACGCAAGAAGGATCATGATAGATACTACAATGGCGAGTAATGTCCTTTTTTCCATATTTTTCTCCTGGTATGGATTACACCGGGTCGTACCCGCCCGGATGGAAGGGGTTACATCTCAGTATCCTCCAGACGGCCTTAAGCGAGCCCTTGAATACTCCGTAACGCTCTATGGCCTCAATGGCATATTGAGAGCATGTAGGATAGAACCTGCAACTGGAGGTCAAGCCTGGAGAGATATACCCCTGGTAAAACCGTATTATAGCGACAAGCACCTTTTTCACCATGTACGCGAATCCAGTGCCTTTCCTGTGGCCTGAAGCAACTCTTTTTGCGATACATCATTTATCCTGGGCCTGGCGATCAAGACATAATCATAACCATCTGCAAAGAGGGCCTTATTCTTCCGAAAAACCTCTCGTAAGAGTCTTTTGGCACGATTACGCCTAACGGCGTTTCCGACCTTTTTGCTGACAGTAAGCCCGATACGCGCATCCTTCCTGGAATTCAAAGCAGCCAGGATGATCAGATACCTTGTTACAATCCTGATCTCTCTGGCACGTTCTACACTCTTAAACTCATGCCTTTTTCTAAGTCTCAGGTGCTTCGGAAAGGCCTCTTCCGATATTATACGGCCAGACGTTTGCGTCCCTTTGCCCTTCTTCGGTTAATCACACTTCTTCCACCCCTGGTACGCATGCGGACCAGGAAACCGTGCGTGCGGTTGCGTTTTGTTTTATGCGGCTGATATGTACGTTTCATTTCATCCCTCGTCTATATGTTTTAAGGTGATCTAAATACATAGCCCGATGTAGATTGTCAAGAGACGAGATTCAATTCGCCCTTGTTCTCATTCCAAAATCGTTTGTTCCATGCCCCTCTCTTTATTGAGGGTAAAACAGGTCATGGCAGATATCATTCATGCTTTGTCGCTGACACTCCTCGCACAGACAGGATAACGGGATTTCCCAATTGCTAAATTCAGAGGCAACCGATGATTTTGGGTGGGCCATACGTGGATGGATGTGCCACATGATGGATGTGCCACATGTGGGTGGGCAAAAAATGTTTCGCCCCTGCAGTGGTAAAATATGTGTAACCGTTCACGGAACGTTGAAATTGGAACGTTGGCCTTTATGCTTTTGTACTGTTGATGAACGCATTCAACTTTGGCCCGAGTTTTTCAACTATTGCTTTGTATTCTATTCTCCCCAATTTCTAATTTCTAATTTCCAATTTCAAGCCGTGAACGGCTACATTTCTAATTTCTAATTTCCAATTTCAAGCCGTGAACGGCTACAAATATGTTCGCCTACAACATACTTGCCTGGCATTACATGTTGGTATATCCTGGTATTATGTCAGGTGTATTCGGCAC
>JAYEKR010000095.1:0-19127 GCA_034661115.1 Thermodesulfobacteriota bacterium
AGCCTCCATACATCCTTGAAAAAGAGATACCCATCCTGACGCCTAGCTTCCAGCATCCAGCACCTTTTTTCATATAAAAACCAATAACATTGTTACGCAGAAAGGTTAAGAATGAAAATAATGTTGAATGTTAAAATTTAATCTCACTTAGGGTTCAATTCCCCGCAGCTTGCTGCGGGGTAGTTCATTTGCAAAATTATGGGATTGTCATTCCCGCTCCCCATTCGTCATTCCCGCTCCCCATTCGTCATTCCCGCGAAGGCGGGAATCCAGTGGTTGTGGCCGGATTGGTGTTTCTGGACCCCCGCTTTCGCGGGGATGAGTGCGCCTGTGAAGGCCTGCCTGTCGGCAGACAGGCGACATATCAGCACGATGAAAGTCCGTGTCGGGGTAAGCCAAGAACCTCGTAGATGAAAGTAACTGCGTCGCCGCGAGGCGGGAGAACCGCATGCACGGTCCGGAGGGCGGGGAGGCTTAGAGTCCTTCCCGACCCCTATCATTGGTGGTGTTCTGCTTTTTTAAAACGAGGCCGGGCCGTATCATGAATCCTGGATACGGCCCGGATGACAGGCCAGTCTAGAAAATTTCTTCCACCTTGAGCGAGGTTTTTGACAGGGTTTCACACCCATTTTTGTTTCCGGGTTCAATGTTTTTTGAACGCTTGTAAACCATGGCACTTTTTACACAAACGGATTGATTTTTATAACTAGTTAATATTATAAGATTTAAATATATCAGATTTGGGCATTTACGGGTTGACTTTGGGGGCGTTCTCTCTTATATGGTACAAAGTGTCAATTGGTGCCAATTGACTAATGGAGAGGGATGTTTACTGGGCATTGCACAAATTCTATTAATAACAAGGGCAGACTGAGCATACCTGCAAGATTCAGGGAGGTTCTGGAGTCGGGTGGCGGGGACCACCTGGTCGTTGCCAAGGGTCTGGACCGATGCCTGACCGCCTATTCCCCGGATGAATGGGAGTCTGTCAAGGAAAAGGCTGTACGGCTCTCAAACGTAAAAAAGGCAACGGTGTTTTATAAAAGGCATGTTATCGGTTCTGCCGAGGAATGTGTGCTCGATGCCCAGGGCCGTATCCTTATTCCGTCGAACCTGCGTGAATATGCGGGGCTTCATAAAAAATGCCAGTGTGTGGGGCTTACTTCCCGTTTTGAGATATGGGACCAGGAAACCTATGACAATGAAATGATGGAGGCCTTTAACGGGACGGAGGACGTGCGGGAAGATCTTGCAGAGCAGGGGCTATGAGGATGGGGCATATATCGGTTCTCCTTAAGGAGGTCGTTGAGGTGATCGGGCCAGAATCCTTTGGAAGGTATTTTGACGGTACCCTTGGAGACGGGGGGCATGCCAGGTCTGTCCTTGAAAGATCCGGGCCTCACGGAGAGCTCTGCGGCACTGACCTGGATTGTGATGCCGTTGATCGGCTCAGGACCGGGTTTTCGGGATTCAGTGGGCGTGTCCATCTTTTCAATAAAAATTTTTGCGATATAGACCGCGTATGTCTGATGCTGAACTGGGACCATCTCGATGGGATCGTTCTGGATCTGGGGCTTTCAAGTACGGCCCTGGACGACCCTGAAAGGGGTTTTGCCTTTTCAAAAGACGGCCCACTGGATATGCGTTTTTCCTCAGACAGCGGGCTTGATGCATCTATGGTGGTTAATCACTATGAGGAAAAACAGATCCGGGACATCATCATGAAATACGGGCAGGAACGGTTTGCATCAAGGATTGCGAGGAATATTTGCGCTTCAAGGCCCATTAAGACAACCTCGGGGCTTGCCTCTGTCGTGTCAGGGGCCATCCCCCGACGTTTCTGGCCGGAAAGGATTCATCCGGCCACAAAGACCTTTCAGGCCCTGCGCATGGAGGTCAACGACGAGGTAAAGAATCTGGAGGCTTTTCTTCCCAGGGCCGCCTCTTTATTGTCTGTAAATGCGGTCATGGCGATTATTTCCTATCATTCCATCGAGGACCGCATCGTCAAGAGGTTCTTTGCCTCCCCCTTCAAGGCGTATCAGTTTCCAAAAGGGTTTCCCCCGCCTGAAGACAACCGGCCCAAAATGGAGGTCATTACAAAAAGGCCCATCCGGCCCGGCGCCGCCGAGATTGAGGCCAATCCAAGGTCAAGAAGTGCCCTGCTTCGCGCGGCGAGGAGGGTGGCATGAAAAAAAAAGGGATTTCAAGGCAGGCCCTTGCAGGATGGTTGATCATTGTTTTGTGCCTGGGCACCTGGGGTTTGTTTCATGTCTGGACAAGGAGCATGGCAATCGAGGCAGGGTATGCCCTTTCAAGGCAGCAGGATATCCGTGAACGTCTTTTCGGGGACAATAATTCCCTGAGACTGGAGATCTCAACCCTGAAAAGTTCGAGGATGCTGGAGATGATTGCAAAAAACGAGTTTGGCATGCGTATGCCCGACCCCGAACAAATGGTGTATATATGCAGGGACGAGTAAGGATATTAAAGGTATTCTTTGTCGTTGTACTGCTGATTATGGCGGCAAGGGCGCTTGACCTCCAGGTCATTGCATCGGATGATATCATTCGGCGTTCGCATCGCAGCTTTGAGCGCACCGTGGAATTGAGTCCTAGTCGGGGCAATATCT
This sequence comes from Thermodesulfobacteriota bacterium, assembly GCA_034661115.1. Lineage (GTDB taxonomy): Bacteria > Desulfobacterota > Desulfomonilia > UBA1062 > UBA1062 > JAYEKR01. The sequence goes on from JAYEKR010000095.1 coordinate 2,633, forward strand.
ATGATGTCAATGGCGAGTGTCTGGCAAGGAGCCTTGAGGTAAAATCTATTGCAGTCAATCCGCGCGTTATTGAAAACCCTTCAAGGGCAGCAGAGGCAATTGCCGGGATACTGAACATACCGAGTGCGCAGGTCAGAAGAAAGCTCAGCAGAAACAAGTATTTTGTATGGTTGAAGAGGCAGGCTGCCCCTGAGGAGTCAATGGCGCTCAAAAGACTCGGGATAAAAGGGATAGGTTTTTATGATGAGGTAAAGAGATTCTATCCGGAAAGTGAGTTTCTGGCCAATATCATCGGCTTTGTAGGGGTTGACGGCAAGGGCCTGGAGGGCATCGAGCTTGCGCAGGAAGACCGGCTCAGGGGTATATCCAGGCATGTCCAGGCCCAGAGAGACGGGGGTGGACGCAGCATCTACGCGCGTGGATTGTCCCTGGACGAGGAGAAAAACGGCGCGGATATCACCCTGACCATCGACAGACGCATCCAGTACATTGCATATAGTGAACTGAAGAGGAGCGTAAAGGCGAACAATGCGCGTTCAGGTTTTGTCATTATAACGGACCCGTCGAGCGGGGCCATACGCGCTATGGCATCGTACCCCAGCTTTGATTCCAATAAAGGTGTATACCGACATCTCCACGGACACCGTAACCGGGGTGTGGTGGACGTATTCGAGCCCGGCTCCATAGTCAAGCCACTGTGGATCGCAGGGGGCATGGAAAAGGGCATTTTTAACCTCAGACAATCCGTTTTTTGTGAAAACGGGAGCTTTACCCTCCACCGCAAGACTTTTCACGATCATGAGGAATACGGGTGGCTGCCCATACGTGATATAATAAAACACAGCAGCAATATCGGCATGGTAAAGCTCATGGAAGGGGTGGCTGCACAGGATATGTTTTCTACAATGCAGGCCTTTGGACTCACCCGGCCCACAGGAATGGGTTTTCCGGGCGAGGCCAGGGGGCTTGTGCGGTCCCCGGACGAATGGAGAAGGATTGACAAGGCATCCCTTGCCTTTGGCCAGGGGTTTAATGTAACCGGTATACAGTTCATCTCTGCCTTCAATGCAATGGTCAATGGTGGATTTCTCCTTCAACCCAGGATTATCAAAGGTGTCCGGGACAATAAGGGCAGTCATGAGACCAGCCGTGTAATCAGAAGGAGGGTCCTTTCCCAGGAGACCTCTTCGAAGATTACATCCATCCTCCAGTCCGTTGTATCCATTGGAGGAACCGCCCGAAATGCGGATATCCAGGGGTATCAGATTTTTGGAAAGACCGGCACCTCCCAGAAGGTGGATCCCCTTACAGGTGCCTATTCAAAGAGCGCATTTATATCCACCTTTGTCGGGGGGGTTAAGGATGCAAACTCTGACACGGCATTTACCATGATTGTGAGCATCAACGAGCCCCATCCTGAGTATTATGCAAGCACTGTGGCTTGTCCTTTGTTTCGCCGAATTGCCCTCAAGACCATCGGTATTATGGATACAAGGCCGGTGATGACGGTGGCGCAGGGGGGGCAGGGATGAAAACCGCGAGGCTTGTATCCCTTATTCAAGGTGCATCCATCTATAAATCTGACCGGGGTCCTGACCGGGAAATAGGGGACATAAAAGCGGATTCACGGTCTGTCTCTCCGGGAGACAGCTTTATCGCGCTCAACGGGACACGGACAAGGGGCAGCAGGTTTATCCCTGAGGCATTGAAGGCAGGTGCCTCTGTTGTCATCTTTGACAATGATGCTGTCCCGGATATGCCCGAGGGTACAGACGCCACATGGATCCATGTACCGGATACAAAAAAGGCCCTCGATGAAATTTTGCCCTTTGTTTTTCCAGGGGCGTCAAAGATCGCATTAACAGGGATTACAGGCACCAGCGGAAAGACCACCACCGCCTGGCTCATTGAATCCATCCTTAAAGAGGCAGGGTATTCCCCGGGGCTCATAGGCACCATTGAGACAAGATACAAGGAAAAGGTTGTAGCTTCGATGCTCACAACCCCGGGGAGTATAGAGCTTTTTCAATGCCTTGACGAGATGTACTCTGCGGGCTGCAGGGCCTGTGTTATGGAGGTGAGTTCCCATGCCCTGGATCAAAACCGCACCGGAAACCTTGGTTTTGAGACGGCCGTATTCACCAATCTGGGGCAGGATCACCTGGACTATCACCTGGAGATGTCTGATTATTTCGAGGCAAAAAAGAGGTTGTTCACAGAACACCTCAAGGGCCGGGCCATTATCAATTACGACGATCTCTACGGAAAAAAACTGATTACCTCCCTTGATAACCCCATCACCTTTGGTTTCTGCGATGATGCCATGGTGCATGCCACACAAATAAAGGCAGATATCCGGGGGATATGGCTTGATATTTCCACCCATAAAGGCCCTCTTTCCATAATGAGCCCCCTTGTCGGCAGGTTCCATGCCTTTAATATCATGGCGGCGACCGGGGCCTGTATGGCCATGGGTATCCATAAAGATGCCATCAAAAAAGGTATTGCCTCTCTCCAGGGTGTTCCGGGACGCATGGAATATATACAGAACCCATATCAACGGAATATCATTGTTGATTTTGCACATAAGCCCAATGCATTGCAGCAGGCCATTACCAGTGCCAGGGAGCTCACACGCGGGACCCTGACCGTGCTCTTCGGGTGCGGGGGAGACAGGGACAGCCTTAAAAGGCCCATGATGGGTCAGATTGCCGCCCATATGGCAGACAGGGTCTGCCTTACCTCGGATAATCCACGATCTGAGGACCCGGACTCGATAATCACGGATATCCTGGAAGGCATTGAAGACAGTAGCGACGTGGAGATTCAGCCGGACAGGGCAAAGGCGATAAAGGACGCCATCAGGGCAATGACAAAAAACGATACCCTTCTTGTGGCGGGCAAGGGTCATGAAACCTGCCAGATAATGGGTTCTCAACGTTTGCCCTTTGATGACAGGACCGAGGTCATCAAGGCATTAAAGGAGGTCTTTGAGCAATGAGGCTTTCATCTGAAGAAATCAGGGATATCACAAGAGGGGAGATCATCTCCACGGGTTCTTCGGTCTTTTTTGACGGCATATCCACGGATTCCAGGAATATCTCTGCCGGGGAGCTGTTTATCGCCCTGGACGGGGACAACTTCAACGCTCACCGTTTTGTATCCCAGGCCCTTGCCGGGGGTGCGTCAGGTGCCATAGTCATGGAAAGAGTCCGAGCTCCGGAGCAGGCAACCATTATCCGGGTCAGGGATACCCTTTGCGCCCTTGGTGATATAGCTGGATATGTAAGGAAAAAGATCAATCCAAAGGTTGTTGGTATTACGGGATCGACCGGAAAGACCACGGTAAAGGAACTCTGTTATTCCATTCTTCGCCTGGAGGGTGAATGTCTCAAGACCCAAAAAAATTATAATAACCTCATCGGTCTGCCCCTGTCCCTGCTCAGGCTTCAGCCAGGGCATAGATTCGCCGTGATCGAGATGGGAACCAGCCGGATTGGAGAGATAGACCGTCTTTCCGCGATTGCCTGCCCCGACATCTCTGTCCTGACCAATATCAATCCCGTGCACCTCAACGGACTTGGCAGCATGGAGGGCATTATCAGGGAAAAACAGGCCATTTTCCAAAATACCTCCAAAAACGGGATTGCAGTGATCAACCCGGACCAGGGGTATATGGACCGGATTGAGATTCCCAACCACCTTGATGTGATCACCTGCTCTGCTGCATCAAACGCGGATATAACCCTCATAGATGCAGACACCAGGGGGCTTGAGGGCACATTTCTGAAGATCGATCTTGCAGGCAGGCAGATCGAGACCTGTCTTCATCTGCCGGGCATGCACAATGTCACCAATGCCCTTTTGGCCTGCGGTGTTGCCCATGCCTTGGACATTGACCCGGAGCAGACCGCCCTGGGCCTGAGCAGGGCAAGGTCGCCGGAGATGCGTTCTGAGATTATCATTTCAGAAAACATGACCATTATCAATGACAGCTACAATGCAAGCCCTGCCTCTATGAAGGCCGGTCTTGACATGCTTGTCAATGCACCGCAGCCCGTCAAGATAGCCGTTCTTGGTGACATGCTGGAACTGGGGGATGAATCAAACCTGTGGCATGAAAAACTTGGGATGCAGGTCGCGGCATCCGGGATAGACAAACTTATTATAACCGGCCGCATGGCAAACATTGTGGCTGCCGCGGCCATAAACAATGGCATGAACAGCGCATCTGTCCATATATCTCCCAGCATTGAACAGATGAAACCCCTGCTCGTGGAGATCACGCACCGGGATGCCATCATCCTTGTAAAGGCATCGCGCGGTCTTCATCTGGACGAGGTCGTAACCTATCTCAAGGCGGTGGCGTAGATGCTTTACCATATCCTCTATCCTCTCCATATCTACTCCACGATCTTCAATGTCTTTCAATACCTCACCTTCCGAAGCATTTACGCAACCATAACCGCGCTTGTCATCTGTCTTATGCTGGGGCCATTTTTTATCAGGAAACTCTCTGAACTCCGGTTCAAAGAAAAGATAAACGGAGATGGTCCGGATGCACACCAGGTAAAACACGGCACCCCTACCATGGGAGGCATATTGATCATTCTGGCCATCGCCATTGCCACCCTTTTGTGGGTGGATCTGTCAAATACCTATGTATGGCTGTGCATGTTTGTCCTGGTCAGCTTCGGGCTGATTGGTTTTATTGATGATTATATCAAGACCGTCCATGGACAAATGCAGGGTATTCCCGCGAAGACAAGACTGGTTGTTGAGTTTATTATAGCGGGTATTGTAGGCTATACGCTTACAAATATTGAAGGTTTTACTCCAATCATAGCGATACCGTTTTTCAAGAATATACATCCCGATATTGGAATTTTCTATATTCCCTTTGTCATTCTCGTTATTGTGGGCTGTGCCAATGCGGTCAACCTGACTGACGGGCTTGACGGCCTGGCCATAGGGCCTGTTACCATAGCCGCAGCCACCTACCTTGTCTTTGCCTATGTAACCGGAAATTTCAAGGCGGCATCCTATCTGCAGATCCCCTTTATCCCCGGGGTCGGGGAGCTCGCCCCTTTCCTGGGGGCCATGGTGGGCGCAGGGCTCGGGTTTCTCTGGTACAATGCCTACCCCGCTCAGGTATTCATGGGGGATGTCGGGGCGCTTAGCCTCGGCGGGATATTGGGAACCGCTGCCATCATCACAAAACAGGAGATTGTACTGGTCCTGGTAGGGGGAATCTTTGTCATGGAGGTTTGCTCTGTCATCTTGCAGGTGGGTTTTTTCCGGTTTACAAACGGCAAACGCATCTTTCGCATGGCCCCCGTTCATCACCACTTTGAACTCAAGGGATGGCCCGAACCAAAGATTATTGTACGTTTCTGGATCATTGCTATTTTGTTGGCCATGGTGGCGATCTCTACATTGAAGTTGAGGTAACTATGGAAGATATAACCGAAAAAATAGACAATCTTCAGGCGATCCTGTCCTTTTGTATGGACACAGACACCGACAATGGCGCGCTCGATGGTTTGATTACAGGGCTTTGCCAGTCCCTGGAGGAAATGAAGCTGTGCGCGTAGTTGTATGGGGAACCGGCCGTACCGGCATGGAGACCGCCAGGGTTTTGTCCGGCGAGGGCCATGAAGTAAGGCTTGTGGACGAATTCATGTCAACCAATGATCTGCCAGCCAATGATCTGCCAGCCAATGATCTGCCAATCAAAGATCCCTTAACCGGGCATATTGCATCCGGGTTGTCTGTCAGAGAGATTACACAAGCAGATATGAAGTGGGCCGATCTTGTGGTTCCCAGCCCCGGAATTCCCCGGGATCACCCCTTGTTTGCCCATGCAAAAGAGGTTCTTTCAGAGATTGAATGCGCATACAGGAGGCTCTCCGGACGGATTATCGCAGTTACAGGGACAAACGGAAAGACGACCACCGTAACCCTGATACATGCCATTCTCAAAGAGGCAGGCATGGATGTGGGACTGGGCGGCAATATATCCCCTCCACTGATTGCACTGACCCGGGAAGATCCAGAGATCGTGGTGGTGGAGATCAGCTCGTTCCAGCTGGAGTGGATAGATACGTTTCGGCCCTCTATTGCCGTGTGCCTGAACCTTTCACCGGATCACCTGGACCGTTACCATACCATGGATGAATACATCCATTATAAGCTGCGGATCTTCGAGAACCAGGGCAGTGAGGACCTCTGCATTATCAATGATGACGATGCCCGCCTGAAGGCCCTTTACCCAAAGGCCGAAACTATCCGGTTTTCCTCGGATACATACACAGATGGACGCATCAGTCTTTTTTCCGGGCGTGAAGGTCCCTTGCTTAAAGATGCACAGGGACTCGGTTCAGGTGTGATAGAGGACATGATTGCCGCGGCCCTGGTCTGTGACCGCCTGGGGATCGACAAGAGGGTCATGGAAAAGGTCTTTAATAAATTTGGCGGAATAAAACATAGATACGAAAATGTCGGGACCGTGGATGGGGTTTCGTTCATCGATGACTCAAAGGCCACCAACGTGGGTGCCGTGGAAAAGGCACTGACGGGTACCACAGGCAGGGCCGTACTTATCCTGGGAGGGACGGACAAGGGCGGTGATTTTGCCTCCATGGCAAAGATGCATGCCCAGAAGATACGCAAGGCCATTATCCTGGGTACACAGGCAGACCGTATCCGGGAGGAGATCAGGGATATCGTTGAGACCCTGGATGCCGGGGATATGATGGATGCCGTGGAAAAGGCATATAAAGGTGCGCAGCCAGGCGATGCTGTTATCCTGAGCCCGGGCTGCGCCAGTTTTGACATGTTCAGCGGATATGCACAAAGAGGAGAGGTTTTTACGCAATGCGCAAAAAAACTGATGAGATCAAAGAGATAGACTTTGACGTTTTTTTTCTGATGATCACTGCGGCACTGGTGATCCTTGGCACGGTCATGGTCTTTTCTTCGAGCTTTTTTGTGTCAAAAGAGCTGACCGGATCAGGGCTCTATATGATAAAGCGGCACCTGTTTCACCTGGCATTGGGTGTGATTGTGATGGCGGTTTTTATGAAACTTGACTACAGGAGGCTTAACTCCACCCCCCTTGTGCTTTTTCTTGTAATGACCGGTTTTGTGGCATTGTGTATGTGCTTTGTCCCGGGTATCGGGATTATTGGGGGGCATGCAAAGAGATGGGTTGGCCTCGGACCTTTGACCTTTCAGTCTTCGGAGCTGGTAAAGATCGTCCTGATTATTTTCATGGCATACTTCCTTTCAAAAAAGGATACAAGCATCAAGGATTTTAAGACCGGGGTCATGCCTGTGCTCTTTATCGTCATGACCGGGTGTCTGCTGATCCTGGTAGAGCCGGATTTTGGCACAGCGGCCGCTATCGGGCTTTGGGCCATGATCATACTCTTTGTTGCGGGCATGCGTTTTGTCCACATCGCTGCCCTTGCAACTGTGGCCCTTCCGGTCAGTACGCTTGTTATGATTATGGAGCCATACCGTAGGAACCGGTTGCTTGCCTTTATGGATCCATGGTCTGACCGTAATGCAACCGGTTATCAGGCCATACAGTCCATGATCGCCTTTGCAAAGGGGGGCATTACAGGAAGCGGGCTGGGTGAAGGGACCCAGAAACTCCTTTTTCTCCCTGCCCCACACACGGATTTCATCCTTTCCGCCCTGGGCGAGGAACTCGGGTTCATCGGGATAATCACGGTGATTTCACTCTTTGGCGTATGGATATGGAGGGGGATCAGCATTGCCATGAGAACCAATGATGCCTTTGGGTTCTACCTGGTTATTGCCGCAGTATCATTGATAGGGCTGCAGGCAGTGATCAATATGGGGGTGGCAATGAGTATCCTTCCAACCACCGGCATTGCCCTTCCCTTTTTCAGCTATGGGGGATCCACCCTGTTGTGTTCCATGGTGGCCTCGGGCATTATCCTGTCTGTATCCAGGAGGGCACAGATATGAGGATTCTGATCACCGCAGGGGGAACAGGGGGGCATATCATGCCTGCCATGGCCATTGCAGATGCCTTGAGGGCACGCAATCCAAAAACAGAGCTTCTCTTTGTGGGCACCAACAGGGGGATGGAAGAACAACTGGCCCGAAGGTTTGATGTGCCGTTCAAGGCTATCGAGGCCATGGGAATAAAGGGCAAGTCCCCGATAGGGATCATCAAGGCCCTGCCGGTGAATATGCGGGCCTTTGTGCGCGCCCTTGGTATCATGCACGGGTTTCGTCCACAGGTGGTGATCGGTACTGGCGGGTACATTACCGGCATGGTGGTACTTGCCGGCCGTCTCATGGGGGCCAGGTGCATCATCCATGAACAAAACAGCGTGCCCGGGCTGACAAACCGTATCCTTTCCAGGCTGGTTCACAAGGTATTCACGGCCTTTCCGGACGATGGCAATAATTTGCCTCCAGACAAGACAGTACTGACCGGAAACCCTGTCCGCAGTGCAATCCTGGCAGCGGACAGGGATACACACAGGTCATGCCTGTTTATCATGGGGGGCAGTCTCGGTGCATCCAGCATCAATCATGCGGCAGCCCATGCGATAGAGATTTTAAGAGATGAAGGTATTGATATTCCCGTCATACACCAGTGCGGGGAACATGATCTCTCCTGGCTGAGACAACAGTACAGGCAATACAATATCGAGGTGGAGGTGCATGCCTTTATCGATGATATGGCGAAAGTGTATAAAAAGACATTACTTGCCTTTTGCAGGGCCGGCGGACTGAGCCTTGCGGAGCTCTCTGTATCAGGGATCCCCGCCTTGATGGTTCCCTTGCCATGGGCCGCTGACGATCACCAGCGGAAAAACGCCCAATACCTGGCATCAAGGGGTGGCGGATGGATTATTGAGGAACATGATCTTGACCCGGGGGGACTCGCTTTAAGGATAAAGGACCTTTTGGATAATCCGGACCGGCTTGAACATGCCTCTGCAGCCATGAAACATACAGGCCTTGGTCGAGGGGCAGATCGTATAGCAGAGGAGATCCTGAATGTTTAAGGGAATTAACCGGATACACTTTGTCGGTATCGGCGGCATAGGCATGAGCGGTATTGCAGAGCTTTTAGTCAATATGGGTTTTGAGGTCAGCGGTTCTGACATCTCTGCCTCTGAGACCATGGACCGTCTCAGGTCAATGGGTGCAAAGATATACACCGGGCATGCAAGAGAGAATGTCAAAGACGCACAGGTCGTGGTCTATTCCTCTGCCGTATCCCCTGATAACCCGGAATGCAGCTTTGGCCGGGACATGGGCCTGCCCGTAATCCCGAGGGCGGAGATGCTCTCGGAGATCATGCGGATGAAATATTCCATTGCCATTGCCGGGACCCACGGCAAGACCACAACCACCTCCATGCTTGCTACGATCCTTGCATATGCGGACGAGGACCCGACCGCGGTTATCGGGGGTAAACTCGATATGTTTGGGTCCAATGCAAAATTGGGCGACGGAAACCTCTTTGTGGCAGAGGCGGATGAGAGCGACCGTTCTTTTTTGAAACTTTTTCCCATTGTAACTTTGGTTACCAACATAGAAGAGGAACACATGGACTGCTACAGGGACCTGGATGATATCCTCGATACCTTTGTGGCATTCATGAACAAGGTTCCCTTTTATGGATTCAACATGGTCTGTCTTGACAATGAAAATATCCAGTCCATTTTGCCCAGGCTCGAAAGAAAGGTGATCACCTATGGATCGCACACCCAGGCCTTTTACCGCTATACCCATGCCCGGTTCAATGGCATTGAGACCTCTTTTAAGATGCATCGAAACGGTGACATAATGGGCACAATCCATCTCCATGTCCCGGGCGAATACAATTGTCTCAACGCACTGGCCGCCATAGGCACGGCCCTTGAACTCGGTATCGGATTCGAGATCATACAAAAGGGGATTGCGTCCTACAAGGGTGTGGACAGGAGATTTCACCTGAGGGGTGAATCACATGGCATAATGGTGGTCGATGATTATGCGCATCATCCAACCGAGATAAGGGCCACCCTGAAGGCCATACGCCGCGGGTTCCCGGACAAGAGGGTCATTGCCGTGTTTCAGCCCCACCGTTACACACGGACAAGGGATCTCTTTGATGATTTTGTCACCTCCTTCTATGATGCCTCTATTTTGTATATTACAGCAATATACCCTGCATCCGAGGCCCCTGTTGAAGGTGTGCATGCAAAGGGACTTTGCGAGGAGATCCGGAAACACGGTCACAGGCAGGTGTTTTATATAGAAGACAAAAAAGATCTGCCCGAGACGCTTCTTGATGAGATAAGGGATAATGACCTGGTTATTTTTCTCGGCGCAGGGGATGTATGGAGACAGGGTCCGAGATTGCTGGAGATGATCGGATGAGACGTCTTAGAGGAGTCGATGCCGCCGAACTGACCAGCATGCATTGCGGGGGAAGGATATCTCATATCTTTGAACCCGAAGATATCGATGAGGTCAAGGACCTGCTGAATACCCTGGATGATTTCGTGATCCTGGGCGGGGGTACCAATACGATTTTTTGCGACGGCCAGATAGATATCCCTGTAATCCATCCGGGCCAGGGGTTTTCCTGGATCAGAAAAGAGGAGACAGGGGTCTATGCGGGTGCTGCGACCCCGATGAAAAAGGTCGTTGCCTTTTATACAGACAATGCCCTCTCCGGCATGGAGTTTATGCTCGGGATCCCCGGTACCATTGGCGGCGCACTGTGCATGAATGCCGGCAGGGCGGATACTGCGATTATGGACAGGGTAATCGAGATAGAGCTCGTGGACAAAGAAGGTGTAAAGAGGCTTGTGCCTGGCGATCTTACCCACGAATATCGCAATGGTTCCATACCCCGGGGATATGTGATCACAGGGGTTTTTCTGCAGATGAAGGAGGATGACCCGCAACGGATAAAACAAAGGATCCAGGATGTCAGGAGAGAACGAAAGATGCAGCCCAAGGGATACAGCAGCGGGTGTATCTTTAAAAACCCAGGGGAAACCTCTGCCGGCCTGCTCATTGACCGTTCAGGATTAAAGGGGAGAGGTGTCGGGGATGCCTGCGTGTCAAAGATGCATGCAAATTTTATTATCAACCACGGCCATGCCTCATGTTCTGAGATAACAGAGCTTATGGGGATAATCAAAAAACAGGTCAAGGGCAGGTTTGGTGTGGACCTGGTCGAAGAGGTAAAGATCATTGGTTGAAGATTACCGTAAGAGGCGCAAGAGCCCTTCAAAAAAGAAAAAGGTCTCACGTATAAACCGTGTACTTGGTATAACCAAGCGGATGGTTTTGGGGATCAGCCTTGGAATGATTGTCCTGTGTGGGGTCTTTTATGTCTCTAACAGCAATATTTTTCTGGTAAGCCGGATAGACATACAGGGCAATTACCAGGTAAGCCAGGATGATTGCCTGGTCCTCCTTGATCTTGAAAAAGGCGATCATATCCTTTCCTGGAATATCCGCAAGGCCCGTAACCGGCTTATGGAGAATCCATGGATAAAGGAGGCCAATATATCCAGGCGGCTTCTACCGGCATCAGTCCGGATATCTATCCAGGAATACATACCCGAACTAACCCTTATACTCGAGGATAAACAATACCTTGTCACTGCAAAGGGCAAAATCCTTGCCAGGTCGAAAGGGGGGACAACCGGACTGGTTATACGGGTAAGGGATGGATACAGGGACAATGATGCACTTGAAGAGATCATAAAAAAGGAGATCCGTGCCGCTGACATGATCAGAAAAAAAGGGCTGGGTATAGAAGAAATGGCCATCCTTGCCGGTGGAAGGATGGAGATCATGCTGGACAACGGAGTACATCTTGCGTTTTTGGAGGATATGACCTCAGAAAAGATTGAGATGGCCTTGATGGCCATGGAAAAGATTAATCCAGAACCCGGTTGCATAATGGATCTTTTCTGCGAAGACCGCATCATATTGAGGAACAGGAGGACATATGGCAGCAAGGGATAACATTATTGTAGGACTGGATATAGGCACTACCAAGATCTGTTGCATCATCACCAAGCTCGATGAATCGGCAGGCCTGGAAGTCATTGGATTCGGGACATCTGAATCCAAGGGTCTCAGGAGGGGAATGGTAGTGAATATGGAACAGACAGTAGAGGCCATTACAAAGGCCGTGGATGATGCGGAACGTATGGCCGGAATCAGCGTGGACGAGGTCTATACAGGCATTGCCGGAGGGCACATCCAGGGTACCAGCGCCAGCGGGGTCATTGCCGTAAAATCGGGCGAGATAACAGCCTCTGACAAAAAACGTGTTATCGAACAGGCAAAGGATTTTGCAAGGCCGGTCGGGGTGGAGATCATCCATGTGCTGCCGCAGGAATTCAACGTGGATGATGCATTCGGGATAGCCAACCCGGTCGGTATGACGGGATCCAAGCTCGAGGTCCGGCTCCATATTGTAACCGGTTCTATTTCAGCGGTGAGCAATATCAGCAAATGTGCGCAAAAGGCCGGCCTTGGGCTCAAGGATATCGTGTTGCAGCAGATCGCGTCGTCCGCCGCTATCCTTACCCCGGATGAGAGACAGCTGGGTGTCATCCTCATGGACATAGGCGGAGGCACCACGGATATCGCCCTGTTCAGCGGAGGGTCTATACGCCATACCGCGGTGCTTCCCATGGGTGGCGATTATGTGACCAATGATATTGCCGTGGGCCTGAGGGCGCCGATCATGGAGGCGGAACGTATCAAGATACAGCAGGGGCACGCCATTGCATCCAGTGTCAGCGCCGAGGAACTAATCGAGGTGCCGTCTATCGGGGGAGACAAAGTGAACACGGTCAGCAAGAGGGTTCTGGCCGAGATTATCCAGTCAAGGATGGAGGAGATTTTCAAGCTTGCCTATAATGAGATTTACAATACCGGGCTTGCAGACCGGATGCCCGCGGGTCTGGTTTTGACAGGGGGGGCAAGTCTATTGGAGGGGGTCGGTACCCTTGCAGAGGGTATCCTGCACCTGCCCGTGCGGACAGGCATACCCAGGGGAGTAGGTGGTTTAGTGGAACTCGTGGAAAATCCCGCCTATGCCACGGCCGTAGGGCTGTGCCTGTATGAGGCGCAGCATCCGTCCAAACGGTATACACCTGGAGGAAATGCTGCATTCCAGAATATTTTTGAAAGGATGATCCAATGGTTCAGGGAGATTTTTTAGGGCATGCATAATATTTCAGGGGCAACTATTAAGAATATTATTAAAAAGAAACAGGGAGGTGGAGATGTTTGAGTTAGAAGAAGCAGAGGCTTTGGGCGCACAAATCAAGGTGATCGGCGTAGGGGGATGCGGGTGCAATGCGGTCAATAACATGATAAACTCCAACCTCAAAGGTGTGGAGTTTATTGCATTGAATACAGACATCCAGACCTTGAGGTCATCTGCGGCCTCACAGCGGGTCCAGGTCGGGACAAAGCTCACGCGCGGCCTTGGCGCCGGAGGAAGCCCGGAGGTGGGAACCTCTGCGGCAACGGAAAGTGAACAGGAGATACACGATGTCCTTCAAGGGGCGGACATGATCTTTATTACATCCGGTCTGGGGGGAGGCACAGGCACAGGTGCATCACCTGTAGTTGCCCGCATTGCACGTGAGATGGAGATACTCACGGTGGCCGTGGTTACAAAGCCCTTCCCCTTTGAGGGCAAGCGCAAGATGAAACAGGCGGAAAAGGGAGAGAGCGAGCTCTCAGAGAATGTGGACGCATTGATCATTATCCCGAACAACCGTCTTTTGAGCATCGGAGGAAGCAGTGTACCCATGCTGGAGGTATTCAAAAAGGCGGATGAGATCCTTATCAATGCGGTCAAGGGGATCTCTGACCTTATCAACGACACTGGCCTGGTAAACGTGGATTTCAATGACGTAAAGGCGGTGATGTCGGAAAAGGGCAAGGCCCTCATGGGGATAGGTGTGGGCAGAGGCGAGACAAGGGCTGTGGATGCGGCGCAATCCTCTGTTTCATCTCCCCTGCTTGAGGATATGGACATCCAGGGGGCAAAGGGTCTGCTTATCAATATCACGGGCGGAATGGATATCACCATGGATGAGGTACAGGAGGCATCATCACTTATCCAGGCCGCGGCCCACGAGGATGCCAATATCATATGGGGAGTGGTTATCGACGAAAACATCACAGACGAAATTACCATCACAGTGGTGGCAACAGGGTTTTCCAATCGTTCGATTTCTCTTGCAGGTGATGACGATTCAAAGGTCGAACCTATCCATGGCAGGCATAATACCGCGGAAGTAGATTATGACGTTCCCTCCTATGTCAGGAACAATGAAACCCATGACATTTCCACCTATGCCAGGGAAAATGAAAAAAGACAGGAGAGCGGGGTATCCCGGTTTGGCAGGATCCATAAAAAAAGACAGGAACGCGAAATAATCAGGATGGGCAGGGTCGTTGATGAGGATGTCCTGGATGACGAGATATATAATGTACCTACCTTTTTAAGGAAAAAGGCGGATTAGCCTGCGATGAGGCCCACCCGTGTCATCATTGACCTGTGCGCTATCCGTGAAAACATGGAGGCGATTAAACAATACACGAAAACTCGGATTATGATGGCCATAAAGGCCGATGCATACGGCCATGGCGCGCATGAGACAGGCCGATACGTTCAGGACGAAGGCCTGGCACAATCTTTCGGGGTTACGAGTATTGAAGAGGGTGTTGACCTGAGGGAAAACGGGATCGATCTTCCTGTCCTTATCTTCAGCCTTATTAACCCGGCAAAGGAGGATGTCGACCATGTGTTTCGATATGATCTCACGCCGAGCGTGGCGGATGTCCCCCTTGTCCATGCCCTTAAAAAGGGGGCAGAGAGATGGCAGAGACCAATCAATGTGCATGTCAAGACCGACACCGGTATGGGTCGGCTGGGGCAGGGTCCTGATGATACACTGGGATTCCTGGAGACCCTGGTAAAGACAGAGGGGATCCGAATATCCGGGCTGTATACGCACTTCCCTGTTTCTGACACCCCGGATAATGCCTTTACATCCAGCCAGATAAAGGTGTTCAGGGAGCTCATACAAAGGGCGCGCAATCAAGGTATTGATCCGGGTATATGCCACTGCGCAAACTCCGGGGCCGTCCTGGACCATCCTGCATCATACATGGACATGGTAAGACCGGGTATCATGTGCTATGGCCTGTATCCTTCCGGGCAGGCCACCCGGTATCCGGCCATAAGACCTGCAATGACCATGAGATCGGAGATCATGTTTGTTAAAAGGGTGAAAAAAGGCCGTTCCCTGTCATACGGACTTACCTATACAGTCAGCAAGGATACATATATTGCCACCATTCCGGTGGGATATGCGGACGGCTATCCCTGGGCGCTCCATGGCAAGGCAAAGGTATTGATAGAGGGCCGCAAGTACTCCATTGCCGGAAGGATATGCATGGATATGTGTATGATTGACCTGGGGGATGATCTTTATGCACCGGGCCAGGAGGTAATCCTCTTTGGCGAAAAAACCATCACGGCCGAGGATGTTGCAGCATGGGCAGGCACCATCCCCTATGAGATCACCTGTAATATGAGCCGCAGGGTTCCAAGGACCTATGTGTGAGATAGTCTGAAACTCGAATGTAAAAATTAGAAATTGGGGAGTGAAGAAAGCGGACGCACCTTCTGGCGCAGCCCGTCCTTTTCAATATTCTCCAGGAATTCCTCCCCCAGCCTGGCGCTTTGTTCAACTGTATTGTTCCAGAAATCTATACGGTCATTATTTTCGAGTTGTTTGAAATCATCCCTGTCCGGAATCTTTTTATAATACAGGCCCCTTATAAAGGAATGAGACGGGCACAGGAGTACCACCCAGTCAAGGTATGCGGCGCTGGAATGCCTCCAGAAAAGGTGTTTGTCAAACCATCCCGGGACAAGGCGGTCCACATAATGTGGAAAGAGTATGATCCTGTCTGCCTTTAAAGGGAGGTCCATGTGATAATCGCAAAGCCCTCCGTCACGGTACATGCCGGGTTTTGCGCCGGGTATATCCCTTACCCCCTCCATGACCACGGGTATGGATCCGGATGCAAGGGTGGCAGACCGGATATTGCTGGCGTCAAGGGCGACCCGGGCCGTGGAAAAGGCGTCTGCGTTCATGGGAGGCGGGGTATCACGGTGGTCGTAGAAAAGGGTCCTGGACACCGCAATGCCGAGGGCATTGCGGTGCAGGGCATTGATGGATGCAGCGCCCAGCATGGCACACATTTGGGCCGGACGTTTTTCTATGGACAGGGGCCACCTGCACCTGGAGGCGACCATATTCAGCCTGAAAAAGGGATGGGAAAACACCGCTGCTTCCCCGTCTTTGTCCAGGTATGCATCCAGGATCTTTGATCCTTCCATGCTTACCTCACGGGCGCTGGGCATCTTATTGACATAGGACTGATGGATATATGC
>JAYEKR010000096.1:0-4264 GCA_034661115.1 Thermodesulfobacteriota bacterium
GTAGGAGACTACGGCGTCCACTGTAGATGTGATGTCTGTTACCCTGTGCTCTATGCCCATGGCCTCTGCATGTGCCACTGCATACTCTGTGCTGACGGGGTTTGACTCCTTTTCAGGCAGGCAAAGGCCAAAGACGTGTTCTTTCCCCATGGCGCGCACGGCCAGTTCAGCCATGACAGCAGAGTCAATGCCGCCGCTCAGGCCCACAATCACGCCGTTTTTGCGAAGGTCCTTTGTCTGGTGTTTTATGAACCCTGCCACACGGTCTGTTTCCTGCTCTGTGTCGATCTTGAGAATATTTTTGGCGAATGTCATGGTATCTCCTTGGAATGTTTTGGTCTGCTGCCTTTTGTCCGTTTTGCCGGGTCACGCTAGGGATGAGCCTGAGATGATGTGCAGGCCTGACCGGGATGCACATTTTTCTTGCCGTTCATCAAAGGTCAGGAATCCAGTAGCATTAATAGACAGTGCTGAAGCGACATGCATAATATCTAATGATCTTGCACCGGTCTTCGGGGTGATGCCTTCAGACAATTTGATGGCCAGTTTGTAAACCTCGACCCAGTCCAGGGAAGGAAAAAAGAAGATGCCCTTTTCCTTGTGAGTTTTGAAACTCGAACTGATCGTTTGAGCATCTTCTTTTAAGATGTCACCTCTATAACGTTTCAAACTGATAGCATTGATAAATTCCAGTTCATGAAGGTTCGTTATCGGGAGGGCCTCTTTGTTTTTTGCAAGCCAAAGAGAGAGATCACGAGAGTACTGCTCTTTTACATAGAGCTTAACTAATGCACTTGTATCAAGGTAGAGCACCTAAAATCGGTCCTCCCGATCTTCAATGATTGTCTTGCTAAGGGATTTCCCTTTTATTTCAACGGATTCGGTATAAAAATCCGGCCAATCAATATCACTTTTTGGGCCTAATGATGTAATCTTTGCAATCGGCTTGCCTCTTTTGGTAATGATCAGGTCTTCCCCTGCTGTAATATTCCTTAGAACTCTGGAGAAATTTTTTTGGATATCGCCAACAGCAGCTGTTTTCATTATAGCCCCCCTGGATATTACGCATATAATATGCGTAATATCCAGGAAGGTCAATATGTATGAAAGGAATTATCAAAGCTCTTTAAAAATGTCCCCTGTTTTAACTCCAGAATTTATTGAACTATTGCAGAAATCAAGATGATTGGATAAGATGACGATACATATTATCCAGCATGATGATTATCAAAAGAGGAGTGTCATGGCAGAGATAAAGGGTACAATTATTGAATTTATCCGCGAGAATTTTATTATGGGAAGGTCGGATACAAAACTTGATCCGGACGAGTCCCTGATCGAGAGCGGGGTCATGGATTCCACGGGTGTCCTCGAACTAGTGGAATTTTTGGAGACCACCTATGATATCCAGATCGACGACGAGGAACTCATCCCTGAGAACCTGGAGACCCTTAACAATATTGTGGGGTATTTGAAGACAAAAGGCGTTCAGTAATGCATCACCCTGTCCAGGGTTTCCTGGAGAGTTCATCTATCCGGTACCCGGATAAAAAGGCACTGATCCATGGCAATGCCTCGCTGACCTTTGAAGAGGTGAATGCAGGGGCCAACCGGCTCGCCAACCTTTTACTGGACAGAGGTCTTCAAAAGGGTGCCAGGGTCCTCATGGTCATGGAAAACTCCATGGATGCGGTCATCGGCTATTACGGGATACTCAAGGCAGGCGGTGTCGCGGTGGAGGTGCCGGATAAATCCACCACGAATGAGGTATCGTATTACTTGAAAAACTGCGCAGCCAAAATCTGCATATTATCAAAGGCCGCCATCAGGCGCCTGGATGGTTTTAAATGCCCCATCAGTATCGGCCCTGTTGGCAGCACGTTTTCATCCGGCCAAGAACACATTACCTGGGACGCACTCGACTCAAAGCCGGATACAAAGCCGGATATTCCCATTGACCCCCATGACCTTGCCGCTATTGTCTATACCTCGGGCAGCACGGGCAGGCCCAAGGGTGTTATGCTCTCTCATAACAACCTGTATTCCAATACCGCATCTATCGTTTCATACCTTGGTCTTACAGAACACGATCGCATCATGGCGGTGCTGCCCTTTTATTATGTGTATGGCAAGACCCTTTTGAATACCCATTTTATGGCTGGCGGATCCGTGGTGATCAATAACCGTTTTGCCTTTCCCAATACAGTGATAAAGGATATGGTTGCTAAAGAGGTGACTGGTTTTGCCGGGGTGCCTTCGACCTTTGCCATCCTCCTTAACCGGTCGGTCTTCTCGAAGACGCAGATCCCGACACTCAGGTATATCACCCAGGCGGGAGGAGCCATGTCTCCGGCACTGACCAGGCGGCTCATTGAACATTGCGGCCCGGCAGAGGTGTTTATCATGTACGGTGCAACAGAGGCATCGGCCCGGCTCACCTACCTTCCTCCAGACAGGCTTGTCAGCGACAAACCCCTGTCCATCGGCATACCAATCCCTGGAGTGGAGATTACTATCCGGGACAATGAGGGGCGTGAACTCGAAGCGGGAAAGGTGGGTAACCTCTGTGCCGTCGGCCCGAACATCATGCAGGGATACTGGCAGGATTCTCTGGAGACCTCGCAGGTGCTCACGCCCTGGGGCCTGGTCACAGGTGACCTGGGATATAAGGATGCGGATGGTTTTATCTATCTTACCGGTCGGGAAAAGCAGATGCTCAAGATCGGCGGTGAAAGGGTCTCTCCAAAGGAGATAGAGGATGCGATCATGGAATCCGGCATGGTGCATGAGGTTGCGGTGATCTCACGGCCCGATGAGTATCTCTCTGAGGTCCCGGAGGCCTTTATAGTGCCCATGGACCCCAATGATTTTGATCTGGATAAGCTGGTCAGCTTTACCAGAAAGCGTCTTTCAGTTCATAAACACCCGAAACACTGGAATATAGTAAGGAACATACCAAAAAAGCCCTCGGGCAAGATCGATAAGAAGGCATTAAGGCCATGACATACTGTTCAAGATGCGGGCTTCCCGACACCTTTCCGGGAATCACCTTTGATGAAAACCAGGTCTGCAATTATTGTCTGCACACACATGTCCCGGACGAAGAGGAAAGACATGCCAGTCTCAAGAAATTCGAGGACCTGATCGAGGAAAAAAGGGGCAAATCTTCCTATGACGTGGTCCTCGCCTACAGTGGGGGCAAGGATTCCACCTATACCCTCTATATGCTGCGTAAGCATTATAATCTCAGGGTGCTGGCCCTTGTCTTTGACAATGGCTTTATCTCGCCCATGGCAAAAGTCAATATCGCGCACATGACCGATACACTGGGGGCCACGAGCATGATCGTGAGACCGCCCTTTGGCCTCATGAAGCGCCTTTTCAAAATGGCATCACAGCAGGACATTTACAGTCCCAAGACCCTGGATCGTGCGAGTTCTATATGCACCACCTGCATAGGTGTGATAAAGGCCCTTGTGCTAAAGACCGCGCTTACCCGGGACATCCCTCTTGCTGCCTATGGATGGTCACCAGGCCAGGCCCCGATCAGCTCTGCGATTATGAAGACCAATCCAAGGCTGCAGCGCATCACCCACCGGGGCGTGCGCGACCCGCTCATAGAGCGAATCGGGGACGAATTGAAACCTCTATTTCTCAGTGATACAGATCTCGCCATAGACTCTCAGCACTGGCCGATCAATATCCACCCCCTGGCATTCACCCCATATGATGAGGAGGCGATCATCTCCCTCATACAGGACCTCGGCTGGGAAAAACCCGAAGACACCGATCCAAACTCCACAAACTGTCTGCTCAATGCCCTGGCAAACCACCTCCACAAACAGCGTTTTGGTTTTCATCCCTATGCCTGGGAGATCGCGGGTATTGTACGATCCGGCGCCATGGACAGGCAGGACGGCATCAAAAAGGTGAGCCAGGACGAGGATATGAAGATGGTGGATTATGCCGCGCGTATTCTAAACATCAAGGCATAGCTTGTCTAAACCCTCACGGGAGTTATGCCCTGATACGCGATGATCTCGCAAAACCCCCCTCCCGTCATTCCCGCCTGCCTGCAGCAGGCAGGCGAAGGCGGGAATCCAGTGTTCCAGGTAATACCGGTTCCCCTCCCGTAATTCCGGTTCCCCTCCCGTCATTCCCGCGAAGGCGGGAATCCAGTGTTCCAGGTAATACCGGTTCCCCTCCCGTAATTCCGTTCCCCCTCCCGTCATTCCCGCGAAGGCGGGAATCCAGTGTTCCAGGT
>JAYEKR010000097.1:0-4240 GCA_034661115.1 Thermodesulfobacteriota bacterium
CAGGGACGCAGAGGTCGCAGGGAAGATGTCTCATTGCTGACATTTTTTTGCACAGGCATGGTGGATGGTTTTTGCGGGCTCAGCCATGTTCCAGCCATGTTCTAATCTCCACGTTCAGGGGTAACCGTTTAGCGAATGGTTACCCCTGAACGTAAAACTTTATTCAATAGTATGTGTTGCCATAAAGGTTGCCCTTATATTGTCCCTTGACATGAAATACCCCGGAGAGTATTAAAGTATAAAGTGAAGCTTTAACCTTTGACCCTCAAGCTTGGAGCTTCAAATCTTAACTATTGGAGGATTTTATGGACAGACTGTTTTCCCCTATTATGATCGGCAATATAAAGAGCAAAAACCGGATTGTCATGCCGGCCATGCACCTTAACTACACACCTGAAGGTGAGGTGACCGACAAACTTGTGTCTTTTTATGAACAAAGGGCCAAAGGCGGTGCCGGGCTCATTATTGTTGGGGGTTGTTCAGTCGATGAATACAGTGGCGGGGATAATCTGATAGGCCTGGGTGAGGATCGGTTTATCCCGGGTCTTGAAAGGCTTGTATCCGCTGTGCATGCCCACGGCGGGCTTATTGTTCCTCAGCTTTACCATGCCGGCCGGTATGCCCATTCTTTTCTCATAGGCAGGCAGTCCATAGCCCCTTCTGCCATTGCGTCGAGGTTTACCCATGAGGAACCGCGGGAGATGGGCCTGGATGATATACAATATGCCATCTCTGGTTTTGCACAGGCCGCCCTGAGGACAAAGAAGGCCGGTTTTGATGGTGTGGAGATTATTGGATCTGCGGGTTATCTGATTTCACAGTTTTTGTCTGAATTGACCAATAAAAGGACAGACAGATATGGCGGGGGGATCGCGAACCGGATGCGTTTCGGTCTCGAGGTGATCGATGAGGTAAGGGGTGCAGTAGGGCCAAATTTCCCCATTATAATACGTCTTGCAGGTAATGATTTCATGCCGGGAGGTGGAGGTTTCCAGGAGTCCCTCACCTTTGCCCGGGAACTGGACCGCATGGGAGTAGATGCCTTTAATATTACCGGGGGCTGGCACGAGACAAGGATCCCCCAGATCCCCATGGAGGTGCCCAGGGGTGCCTTTGTTTATCTTGCCGCACATATAAAGGAGGTAGTGACACACCCTGTGATCGCATCCAACCGTATCAATGATCCAGTACTTGCCTCCAGCATTATCCGGGACGGACTCGCAGACATGGTCGGCCTTGCGCGGGGCATGATAGCCGATCCCTTTATGCCGGAAAAACTTCAAAAGGGCAGGCAGGATGAGGTCATGCCCTGTATCGGGTGCAACCAGGGGTGTTTTGATAATGTTTTTGAGCTCAAGCCCGTAGAGTGTATGGTGAACCCGCAGGCAGGTCATGAGGATGAGCTGCCTGTGGTTGAGGCGCATGACCGGGGGAAAAAGGTGGTGGTTGCAGGTGGAGGACCCGGAGGGCTCTTTGCGGCAAAGACCGCTGCCCAGGCAGGACACAGGGTCGTTCTCTTTGACCAGGCAGATAAGACCGGCGGGCAGCTCTGGCTTGCCGGTGCGATTGAAGACAGAAAAGAATTTGCCAACCTTGCCGACACACTCTCCAGGCAGGCACGCATCGCAGGTGTCGATATCCGCACTTCACAGACAGCCGATGCCGGGCTTATTGAAGGAGAAAACCCGGATTGTGTAATCCTTGCCACCGGTGGAAGGCCCATCATGCCTCGCATACCCGGTGTGGAGAGCGGACAGGTGGTGCAGGCATGGGACGTGCTTTCCGGCAATGTATCAGTGGGTAAAAGAGTCATGGTGGTAGGTGGAGGTGCAGTGGGGATTGAGACCGCTGTATTTATTGCCCGGATGGGAACCATTGATGCTCATACCCTTGAATTCCTTTTCCAGCATAAGGCCGAGGATATAGAGACCCTTTACCGTTTGTCCACCCGCGGCATCAAGGAGGTGACGGTTATTGAGATGCTTCCCAAGCTCGGCAAGGATATCGGGTTCAGTACACGATGGGTGGAACTTGCCATGCTTCGGCGTTATGGAGTACATGCCAGGACAAATACCTCGGTCACGGGTATAACCCCGGACGGCATCCATGTTGAACGTGAAGGGGAAAAAACCGTTCTTTCCTGTGATACCGTGGTTATGGCCGTGGGGACCGGTAAGGATAATTCACTGGAAGCGGATCTGAAAAACAAGGTAAAAAAGGTTATCCTGATCGGGGATGCAAAAAAACCAAGAAAGGCCATGGATGCCATACGAGAGGGCTTTTATGCGGCAAGAGAGATCTGATGCCTGGACAGGCGGGCGCCAAGGTTTTTATTGACAGATCTGTCAATAAATGCCACTAGGACAGATATGGCAGAGAATGAAAAGCAAGAGATGATTATTGATGCAGCCTTGGAGGTGTTTTGCGACAAGGGATATGCCAATACGCGGATGGCAGACATAGCCAGAGTGGCAGGTGTGTCCTATGGGCTGGTCTACCATTATTTCGGTGGCAAGGAAGTCCTTTTTGATGTCATAGTGGAAGGCTGGTGGAAGGATCTTTATAAGATGCTTGAGGCAGAAGAGTTGTCCGATGTCACGGTTCAGCAAAAGCTTGAACACATCATTGGTTTTCTGCTGGATCGGTATCAGCATAGTCCAAATCTGGTTTCCATATTTATTACCGAGGTCTCCAGGGGTTCGGTTTACCATACGGCCCGTGGACTGGCCAGGTTCAACAGGTACTTTGACCTTACCGAAAAGATTATGAAAGATGGGCAGGAAAAGGGCTTTCTCCGAAAGGATGTGCCCCCGCATTACCTCACCTACATCTTTCTGGGTGCCATCGAGGTCTTTTTGTCTGTGTTGGTGCTCGGTAAGGAGTCTTTGACCGACCACAGGCGGGAGCGAACCATCAACGGCATTATCCAGGTCTTTGTCAACGGGGCCAGGGCCTGAATTGCATCGGCGACCTGGGCAGACAGGGGTCTACTATCAAAATTAGCAGATGACAGGAGATATCAAAGCGGGAAAACCAATCATTGACAAGGTGTGGCTTCTGGGGTCATTGGTTTGCAAGAGTTCACCGGTTTGCAAGAGTTCACCGGTTTGCAAGAGTTCACCTTGATTTGAAAAAGACAGGAAAACCACCAAATTTGGCGTTTGTTCCCTATTGGACGTTTACCCCGATTTATTAATCTTTTCCAGCCTATGTCAATAAATTGCTGTTGTTCCATCCCTCTGGTTTACCTTGTCATTCGCAGTACAGCAATTCTCCTGTTTTTTTGTTTATCCGCATACTCCATGGCCCGGGGAAAAGGGAACATTTCTAAAGAGCTTTGACATGAGATGAATATGTTATTGACTAGACTCGCTGTATCGTCTACGGCTTCTGTGCCTTCGCAGTGTTTGCAAATACGTGCACGGATATGGTAACTCATTAAAATACTTGTTTCCAATTTGGTTCATAATCAGGGTCAGCACCTCTAAGCCTTAAAAAGGCCAGGGGTGCTGAGGTACAAAAACATAAGAGAGGTGCGGAAGATGTTGAATTGCAAGACCAGGGAAGATGTGTATGCCGCAGTCAAGGAACAGGATATCAGCTTTATCCAGTTCTGGTTCACCGATATCCTCGGCAGGCTCAAGAGCTTCGATGTGACACCCTATGTACTTAAAGAGGGGATGGAGGAGGGAATGGGGTTTGATGGCTCCTCGATCGAGGGGTTTGCCAGGATCGAGGAGAGCGACATGATCGCCATGCCTGACCCGAGCACCTTCCAGCTGATTCCATGGAGACCCAGTGATTGTCCGGCGGCCCGTATATTCTGTGATGTCCTCAATACTGATGGCTCTCCCTATGAGGGGTGTCCGCGTAATGCATTGAAACGTATCCTCAAGAAGATCGCAGATATGGGTTATACCTGCAATATGGGCCCTGAACTGGAATATTTCTACTTTGCCGACGACAAAGGCACAAAGACGCTCGACAGGGGCGGATACTATGATGGCCTGCCTGTGGACAAGACCGCGGATATCAGGCGCGAAACCATAGCTGCCCTGCAGAAAATGGGTATCAAGGTGGAGTATAGCCATCACGAGGTGGCCCCGTCTCAGCAGGAGATTGCCCTGCGCTATGATGATGCCCTGACCATGGCAGACACGGTCATGACCTACCGCACCACAGTCAAGGAGATCGCCCGTCAGCACGGGATTTATGCCACCTTTATGCCCAAACCCATTGC
>JAYEKR010000098.1:0-4213 GCA_034661115.1 Thermodesulfobacteriota bacterium
CAGAGCCTGTTTGTTTCGTGCGAACAATGAGTCGCTGAGATTGAAGATGGATGACTCGTGACCGGGAACTACAAGCTCCTTGACGTGCTTTTTTTCAATGACCCTGTCTTCCTGGATATAGATGCACAGCTTTTTAATCTCCTGCGCCATCAAGGCCGTGTTCCTGTCTGTGAGATCGGCCAACAGAAAGGAGGCATCCTTTCTGATCTCTTTTCCCATTTCTCCTGCCTTTTTTTCCAGCCAGGAGGTAAGTACCACTGTCTTCATGGGGTTGAATCGCCGGACCTCCACTGTTTTTGGAAACTTGTTCAGTACGGCGTTGGCCGCCTTGTCTTTTGGCGGTGCCTCGATGGTCAACACCAGGACAGTGGATCTGCAGGGGGTTTTGGTATACTCGATAATCTTTGATAATGGTTTGGCCTTGAGTTTATTGACCCTTTTGATAATCAGGCATTTTCTTTCCGAGAGAAAGGGAAGGGTGTTTATTTGTTCGATTACCCTGTTTATGTCCTGGATTTGCTCTGCATTAAAGGAGGAAAAATTCATCAAGGCCTCTTCACCCATGGATTTTTTTATTCGGGAGATCTGCTCCTCCATGAGCAGGGTCTCCTCCCCTGCAAAGATGTAGACCGGTTCAGGCGTTTTTTTTACAGGCAAAGGGCAGTCACCTCCCGGGCGATCTGTTCTGCGATCTTGTTGCAGGCCTCGTTAAGTGCGTCTTCATCCTGTCCAGTATCGGCATATGTGCCCCTGTCTTTGAACGCAGAATGCCATACCATGGTCCCTTTCTGGTTATACAGCTTGGAGGAGACCTCCAGATAGAGACGGTATAACTTTGATGGCCCGGCCGATGTGATCTCCTGCGTATATGATCGGGTGATGGACGATTCCAGGGATAGACCGCTGTTGTCCGGACAAAGCATACCCATGGCGGCAAATTGTTGTTCCATGCTGGTGTCAAGGGCCATGGACGCAGAGTTGAGCATGGTAAGATTCTGGCTCGGGCAAAGGGAGACACATTCAATGGTCCCACCCCCATCGAGCACAAAGCCATAACTGCAACCAATGAAGCTAAGCAGGCTTGACAATAATATTAACAATTTTATTCGGGACATGAATAACCTTTACAAGATTGGATCCTTCTATGAATCGTTTGACATTGTTATTCGCCATGGCAAGGGCCTTTACCTCGTCGGCAGGGGCATCTTGTTTGACTGCGATCGTGCCCCTGATCTTGCCGTTGACCTGAATGGCAATGGTCGTTTCTTCGACCTCGCACCATAGTGGATCATACTCGGGCCATTTTTGATGCACAAGCATACCATCATGACCCAGGAGACTCCACAGCTCTTCAGTTATGTGTGGCACAAAGGGAGAGAGCATGATGATCAAAGCTTCCACGGATTCTTTTATCACCGCAAAATCATCTGCATTACGGGCCTCAGGACGTGCCTTGTATATGTCGTTGACCAGCTCCATCATGGCGGCGATAGCGGTGTTAAACCGGAAACGTTTGTCGATGTCTTCAGTGACCTTTTTTATGGTCTGATGTGTCTTTCGTTTCAGTCCTTTCATGTCTGAGGGCACATCACCGGGCATTGCCGGGGCCTTTGCCGATTCGTCTTTTATTTCGGTCGATAGTCTCCAGAGTCGCCCAAGAAAACGCGATGCCCCTTCGATCCCCTTGTCGTTCCAGTCCATGTCCCTTTCCGGAGGGGCGGCAAAGAGGCAGAAGAGCCTTGTGGCATCCGCCCCATAGGCGTGTATGAGATTCTCGGGATCAACCACGTTGCCCTTTGATTTGGACATCTTTGCACCGTCTTTTATCACCATGCCCTGGGTCAGGAGCCGTTTAAATGGCTCAGAGATATCTATAAATCCCAGATCCCGAAGCATCTTTGTGAAGAATCTGGAATAAAGGAGGTGCAGGATGGCATGCTCGATGCCTCCGATGTACTGGTCAACGGGCATCCAGTATGCGACCTTGTCTTTGTCAAAGGGTGCCTGATCTGAAAGGGGGCAGCAGTAGCGGATGAAATACCAGGATGATTCTACAAAGGTATCCATGGTGTCGCTTTCCCTGATTGCCTTTCCTCCACATTCAGGACAGGTTGTATGTATGAAGGATGGGATCTCTGAGATAGAAGAGATGCCATCCTCTGTTATCTCCACTTCTTCCGGAAGCACTATGGGCAGGTCTTCTTCCTTGACTGGTACAAGACCGCATTTTTCACAATGTACCATGGGGATGGGTGTCCCCCAGTAGCGCTGCCTGGATATACCCCAGTCCCTGAGTTTAAAGTTTATCGTGGCCTCTCCTTGCCCGGTCTCTTTGAGAAGGGATGTGATTGCATGGATGGCCTTTTTATTCTCCATGCCGTTGAAAGAGTCGGAGTTCACGAGTATGCCGTCTTCCACAAAGGCTGCTTCCATGGTATCACTGTCAAGGACGCTGTCCTCTGGCTGGATGACAATGGTTATGGGGAGATCGTATTTTTTTGCAAAGTCAAAATCCCTTTGATCGTGGGCCGGTACGGCCATAACCGCACCAGTTCCATAGTCATACAGCACAAAATTGGCCACAAAGATGGGCATCTTTTTGCCTGTGAGCGGATTGATGCAGTATCGGCCAGTGAAGACTCCTTTTTTTTCATATTGATCCGAGGTGCGGGTCAGTGCGTCGTCCAGGAGGGTTTTTTCAATGAATCTTCTCACTCTGTCTTCCTGGTCACTGCCCTTGGAAAGGGTTTTGGCCAGGGGATGCTCCGGGGCCAGGCTCATAAAGGTGGCCCCGTAAAGGGTGTCCGGCCTGGTGGTGAATACCTCAATCTTATTGTCCATGCCTTTGATGGCAAAGCGTATGTGGGTGCCTGTGGATCGGCCGATCCAGTTTTTTTGCATGGTGAGCACCCTTTCCGGCCATTCCTGTTTAATGTCTTTAATGGAGTCCAGCAATTCCTGTGCATAGCGGGTAATGCGGAAAAACCACTGATTATGTTCCTTGAGTCGTATCTGGGTCCCGCATCTCCAGCATTTTCCATCCTCGACCTGCTCATTGGCAAGCACGGTCTTGCATGTGTCGCACCAGTTCAAAAAACCCCGGTCACGATACACCAGCCCCTCTTTGAACATGCGTATAAAGAAGAGCTGTTCCCATCGGTAGTAATCCGGTTTGCATGTAGCGATCTCCCGGTCCCAGTCATAACTGAATCCCATTTGTTTTAGCTGGTCCTTCATGTAGGAGATATTGTCCTTTGTCCATGCCTTTGGATGGACCCCCTTTGCTATGGCCGCGTTTTCCGCAGGCATGCCAAAGGCGTCCCATCCCATGGGATGCATGACATTGAATCCCTTCATTTTTTTGTATCTGGCAATCACATCACCTATGGTATAATTTCTGACGTGTCCCATATGGATTCGTCCGGAAGGGTATGGGAACATCTCCAGGAGATAGTATTTTTCTTTTGCAGGGTCTTCTGCTGCCTTGAAGGCATTTGTCTTTTCCCAGGTCTGCTGCCACTTGGATTCAATAATACGATGGTCATATTTCAGATGCATCTGTTCCTCCTGATAATAAGCATGATTGATTCCTTAGCATATCAGGGGTGGTTTATGAAAATCAAAAATTCATGTTATGTATCCCTTTGCAGTCAGTTGTTGCGCCACCCGTACCGCGTCAACCCCATCTTTTGAATAATGCGCACCAATGGATTCGGCAAAGGACCTTGTAACTACTGCGCCCCCTACCATGAATTTGCAGGTGATGCCTGCGTGGCGGGCGAGTTCAATGGCCTCCTTCATATTCACCATGGTTGTTGTCATCAGGGCGGAGAGCCCTACGATTGCGGGATCATGTTCCTTGATGGCGTCGATGAGTGTCTCATGGGGTACATTTTTTCCGAGGTCAATGATCGTGAATCCGTGATTTTTCAGCATGAGCGCCACAATATTTTTGCCAATGTCATGGATGTCGCCCTTGACCGTTGCAAGGATGATCTTTGATGGCGTTTCTTGCGTGTCCATGCTGGCCTTGAGCAGGGGTTCGAGATATTCAAAGCCTTTTTTCATGCTTTCCGCGCTCGCTATGAGCTGTGGAAGGAAATAGATCTTTTGATCATAGAGTTCCCCCACCTGTCTGATTGCCGGGATCATGATATCTGAGATCAAGCCCTGTGGGTCCATACCTTCTGCCAGTGCCTTTTCACAGATGAGG
>JAYEKR010000099.1:0-4206 GCA_034661115.1 Thermodesulfobacteriota bacterium
TTTCCTTGCATTTATATCTTTTTTTTGTTTAGTTTGAGGCCGCACAATAATTTTGATTCCAAGGAGAAAAATATGAAGATGTTCAGGGGTATTTTTATCGTGGCATGTATGGTTTCACTGATGCTCTTCCCCCTTGTGGGCGCTGCAGACGATGGATCATGGGACAGGGTAAAGGAGCAGGAAAAGCTTGTTATCGGGATGGATGACGCGTTTCCACCGATGGAGTTTCGTAATGAGAACAATGACCTGATAGGTTTTGACATAGACGCATCAAAGGAACTGGGAAAGAGGCTTGGTATTGATATTGTGTATCAGCCCACGGCCTGGGACGGCGTGGTCATGGCGCTCAAGGTAAAGAAGTTTGACTGCATCTGGTCAGGCATGTCCATTACACCTGAAAGACAAAAAGAGATCGCCTTTACAAAACCCTATCTTGTGGAAAATCAGGTCCTGGTTGTCAAGGCAAACAATAAGAAGATAATGGGCGTAAAAGATCTAACCGACAAAGATGTCGCCGGGGTGCAGCAGGGTTCTACCTCGGAGCAGGCCCTTGCCAAACTCTCTCAGAAGTTTAAGGAGACCAAGCGCTATGACAAGAATACCGAGGCCTTTATGGACCTCAAGATTGGCAGAATCGATGTACTTGCCGTGGATGAAATCGTGGGGCGTTACTATTTATCTAAACGGCCGGGCGAGTTTCGTGTGCTGCCCGAGGCCCTTACATCTGAGCCCATCGGAATAGGCATCCGCAAGGAGGACGTGTCCTTGAGGAACAAGATCCAGGAGACCCTTGACGGGATGTTTGCAGACGGCACCATGAAAAAGATCTCCATCAAGTGGTTCGGAGACGATATCACTGCATGCAAAAAATAAACCCTTGGCCCGGCGCTTTTCTGTGTGTGCTGGGCCTGCTTTTCTTATGTACGGGTCCCTGTGCTGCAGCCGGACCAGACCCATATGAACTGCTTTCGCAGGGTACCCAGGCCCTCAGGCAGGGGGATCTGGACACTGCCCTTGATCTCTTTCTTGATGTGCCCTGTCCAAAAGGCACTGATGATGCCGGCGCCTTTGTAAGGGCCCGGGTGGGGGCGGCCAGGATATATTTTGGCAGGCAGGCGTATTTGCCATGCATAAATACCTGTGACAATATCCTTGATCGGTTTCCTGACAATATAGAGGCCAATAACCTGAAAGGCCAGGCAATAGCGGCCCAGATACCAGGATGGCTCAGATTTTTCAAGGAGATGCAGACATATTTCCCCACTTTGCTCAAGGCCACGGTGATGACCTTGCTCCTTGTCCTTATTACCATGATCGCCTCCCCTGTGGCAGGGTTGTTTATCGCCCTTGGCCGGATAAGCCGCATCAAGCCGCTTTCCGCCCTGCTATGGTTTTATATCTGGGTCTTCAGGGGTACGCCGCTTTTGCTCCAGCTCTTTTTTATCTATTACGGCCTGCCCCAGCTGGGCCTTGTCCTTGATCCGTTTACGGCCGCAGTATGGGGTCTCAGTCTCAATTATTCCGCATACCTGGCAGAGATCATAAGGGGGGGGATCGAAAGCATCGATGCTGGACAGATGGAATCTGCCAAGGCCATTGGCATGACCTATGGCCAGGCCATGCGGCGTGTTATCATACCGCAGACCTACAAGCGGCTGATTCCGCCTGTCGGCAATGAATTTATCGCACTTATCAAGGATACGGCACTGGTCTCCACCATTGCCATGGTGGAGCTCATGCGGGCAGCCAACCAGATCTTTAACGCCACCTTTAATATCTCCATCCTTGTACAGGCCGCCATTATTTATCTGATCATCACGAGTATCTTCACGGTCCTTTTCAAAAGGCTGGAAGACAGGCTTGGGGTATATGAGAACCGATGATTGAATTAAGGGCAGTCTCAAAGAGTTTCGGTAGCTTTCTGGCCGTGGACAGTGTGAGTCTCGAGATCGCAAAGGGGGAAAAGATCGTTATCATCGGACCCTCTGGTTCGGGTAAGACCACACTTTTGCGCATGATCAATTTTCTCGAGACCATTGACTCCGGCACTGTCCTGCTTGAGGGCGAAGAGGTTGGATACCGACTGGACTCTAAAAACAGGCTTGTCCTTGACCGGCATGATGTGATCTGTAATTTGCGTTCAGAGATAGGCATGGTCTTTCAGCATTTTCATCTCTTTCCGCATATGACTGTTTTGGGTAATGTCATGGAAGGTCCGCTGACGGTCAAGAAACTACCAAAAAAAGAGGCCGAAACTATTGCACTCGATCTGCTCGATCGGATAGGGTTGCTGGACAAAAGAGATGTGTATCCTGCCTTTCTTTCCGGTGGGCAGAAACAGAGGGTGGCCATTGCCAGGGCACTGGCAATGAAACCCATGATCATGCTCTTTGACGAACCCACCTCTGCCCTGGATCCCGAACTGGTGGGCGAGGTGTTCCATACCATAAAGGACCTTGCAGACCATGGCATGACCATGCTGATTGTAACGCACCAGATGGGTTTTGCCAGGGAACTTGCCGACAGGGTCATATTCATGGATGAAGGACGGTTTATATTCTCAGGTGTACCGGAGGATGTTTTTTCAGGAACAATGGATAATTCGAGGATAAACTCTTTTCTCAAGAAAATCCTGTAGGCCTGTTAAAGAAATTGGGCAAAAACGGGGTAAGGTCCTGCAATGCCACTATTCTCATATGTGGCATTCCAAGACCTGACCTGACCCCAAGACCCCCCAAGACATTCCGGACAGGATGATCCTGTCAGCCTTAATCAAACAGGTTTGCCGCGTCAAAAGAATAATGTGCTCTCAGCTCAATTCGGTAATCATTTTGTTTCTCACCGAACTCAGAGTTGTCAGGTCCTGCTAGAAAACCGGCCTTCAGCCGAAGATTGAGGTTTGTAATCCCGGTATAGAGAATCTCTGGTGCAAGAGAATAACTTCTATCGTTAATATTGTATATGCATGTGATTGACGGTATGAAATAAAGAATATCAAAAGGCTCTTTTTGTGAAATCCGAAGGTACATATAGTCCCTCATGGGATTCGGCCTTCCGTATTTGCCTTCGGTCATTGTTTTTGCCTTGTTCATGAGTGTTTCATCGTTTGACATAACATACGCATTATAACCTTTGTCCACGAGTCCGAAAAAACCCTCCATCTCTTCCCCTGTAATCCCCGCTGTGTTCCGGTAATATTCACAAATAAAGGTCGTATCGGATTCCGTGAGATACCTGATGCCTAAAAGATAGGTTTTTGCATCATAGTTTGTCTCTGTTTTCTTGCCGGCATTATCAACAGTCTTTTTTGTAATGTCATCGATGTACGCGAAATCACCGTGGATTTCAAAGTTTGAGGTTATATTTCTGGAAAAGTCTGCTCCGAAACGATCCGGTCTGCTGTTTCCCTTGAGAAAGATGAAATCAATGTCCGTATCATAGAGGAGAAGATAGACTTTGCCTGCATAATTTGTGTTGTTCAGCTCGCCGAATTCGCTGTTCACATGTTCATACACTGGAATCACAACAGGAGTGACGGATATGGCCTGCAACGGTCCGGAGAAGGTCTTTATGTAATCCGTAGTCGCCATGATATACCCTTCAAGAGAAAGATCGGGATCATCGGGGTTTTTTGGCCGGCCCACAAATGCCACAGGATTCCACGCGTAACCCTTCCCCCACTTCAGCGCTTTTTTGCCTATGCTGATATTGAAACTGGAACATGGTTTGACGGACAGGTATCCTTCATCAATGGTAATATCCGTCTTGGATTTGAGATCCGACTCCTTTGTATTTATGTTCGACCGGATGTAGACCTCTGAGATCCCTTTGTTGTATGCACCGTTCATTGACAGTTTGAATGTGTATTCATCGAGGTAATCTTTTTCCGGACGGTTGTAAAAATTGAGTTTGTAAAAGGCGGAATCATGCTCAAGCCGGAAGATTTTTGGCGTAAATTCCAGATACCCCCCGAGAGTGTACGGCTTTTTATCTATCTCCTTTTCTATTTCAGAAAGGTCAAAGGAATAGTCATCCAGTGCAAAAGCAAGGAGCGGAGAAAGGAACAGAATTAATATTATAAATTTGATGACCTTGTAAAAAATTGAATTTCTCCTCCCTTGGTGCACATCGTTACACATATCTGTTCCCGGGGCGATCTGTCCTACAAATAAGTTCCTTTCCCTTAAGAGAAAGGGGCGGGGGATT
>JAYEKR010000100.1:0-4181 GCA_034661115.1 Thermodesulfobacteriota bacterium
ACTCCGCCTTTCTGGACCTCTTTAAAAAACTCTATGTCCCGGGAAAAAACAGCATGTTTCCTCGCTGAAAGGGCTGTATCTGTTCATGATCCCCTCAGGTCAAAAATCCACCCGGTTTAGATAATTTTCATCCAGAAATGAGATGGTTTAGTCAAGAGGGAAGAATGTGAATATCTTAACGGCAGAAATATATTGGAATATTTTGAGGATTAAGGGCTGAGCCTGACGAAAAAACGGGAAAAAACAGCCATTTTTGGACAGGCACTAAATAAGGGATGGCGTATTTTCGTAATGTCTTTGCCTTTCATCCATGCCCAGGGACAAAAAGGCATTGATGGTGTCCAGCATCTTTTTCTTCTGGTGGTTCAATCTGCCATATACCTGGATATAGTTGTTTGCATGGTCGCATGCAAAGGTGGACCCCGGGGCATCGAGACCCTCGATAAAGGTTTTTAGCTCGATGACAGTACCTTCCGGTGTCTGCGGGACAAAGGCCCCTTTTTCAATCTCTGGTATCAGACGCGACAAGGGGTGTATCCAGAGCCGCCTGACTCGGATAAATCCCGGTCTGACCTCGTTCAAGACCCTGACTGAACCGCTTACATGATCCCTCCAGTATTCCTGTCCTCCAAGCCCCAAAAGAACATAATAACTCAGCTCGATCCCTGCATCCATAACTTTTTTACCTGCATCCATGAGTTGACCCGCTGTTGTGCCTTTTTTCTGCATCCTCAAAACCTGGTTTGATCCGCTTTCCATACCCGTATGTATGCGGTCAAGACCGGAACGAGACAAGAGCCCCATCTCTTCGGGTGTCTTTTTCCAGATGCTTGATGCCCTGCCATAGGTGGTTACCCGTTTTATGGAGGGAAACTTCTTTCTCAGATAGTCAATGGCCTCTGCAAGAAGATCGGCCGGCAAAGCCATGGGGTCGGCATCCCCGAGAAAGGCCGTCCTGAACCGGTCTCCATGGATCTCATAGAGGGCATCGATGTCCTTTTTTATATCTGCTATATCCCGTGTGGAAAAGGGCACCCCGTACATATCATAGATGCCGCAGAACAGGCAGCGGTTCCAGCTGCATCCGCGCATCACCCGGACAAGCAGGCTGGATGCCTCACTCGGTGGCCGTATAACAAGGTCTTCAGGCACATGCATTATGTCTTTTTATTATATGATCCCGACCCACAGGTCAACCCTGGCAAGATGCGCACAGGATTCATGTGACCGACATCAGCCACGCATTCCCCCTCACATTAAGAGATAAGACTTACGTAAAAACCCCTTGTGCTCAGTGGCCTTCCATATAAAATCCACATGAGCTGCGCTCTTGGGCAAAGGATAAAAAGCCATGTCCCTTAAAAGATATCTATTCATACGCTGTCTCCCAAAATGATCTTTGATGTGATTAATAAATCATTCGGTTTTTTTCTTGAAAAAATAAAAGCCCTTAGCTCCTCAATCTGGGATCAAGGGCATCCCTTATCCCCTCTCCAAGCAGATTATAGCCCAAAACCGTAACAAGTATGGCCATACCCGGGAAAAACGAAAGCCACCATGCAATGCCGAGTACCTCCTTGCCTTGGGCAAGGATGTTCCCCCAGCTCGGGGTCGGGGGCTGTACTCCGAGCCCGAGAAAAGAAAGCGCGGACTCTGTGAGCACGGCCGTTGCAACCCCTAATGTGGCGGAGACAAGGACAGGGGCCATGGCATTGGGAAGGATATGTATGAATATGATACGCAGGCTGCCTGCCCCCATGGTCTTTTCTATCTGGACAAAATCTCTTTGTTTGAGCGAAAGGAATTCTGCCCGCACAAGACGGGTGATACCCATCCACGAGGTCAGACCGATAACTGCCATGATATTGAAAATACTGGGCTCAAGAAAGGCGATTACCGCGAGGATGAGAAAAAAAGAGGGGAAACAGAGCATAATGTCCACCAGCCGCATGATCACTACATCCACCCATGCCCCGTAATACCCGGCAAGGGCACCCAGGATCACCCCGATAAAGGACGCAATGCCCACTGCCACAATACCTACCTTCAGGGAGATGCCCGCCCCGTAGACCATGCGGGAAAACACATCCCTGCCCAGCTGATCCGTTCCGAAAACATGTGCCAGAGATGGCGATTCAAGAATAACGTTTACATCGATATAATTGGGATCACAGGGTGCGATCATGGGGGTAAACAAGGAGACAGAAAAAAGCATGATCACGATTACAAGGCCGGAAAGGGCAAGTCGGTCATGAAAAAGCCTTGGCCAGAATCCCATTACTGCCCGGTCCTTATCCTGGGATCGGCAAGGCTGTAAGCGATGTCGGCCAGAAGATTGCCCAGCAGGGTCAGGACCGCACCGATGGTGAGGCTTCCCATGATCATATTGTAGTCTCTCATCATGATGGCCTGATAAAAAAGCTGACCCAGGCCAGGGATGGAAAAGATGCTCTCAAAGATAACACTGCCCCCTATCAGGCCCGGGATGGAAAGCCCTAGGATGGTGATAACGGGCAAAAGGGCATTTTTGAGGGCATGTTTGTATATAACGCTCCTCTCGGAAAGCCCCTTGGCCCGGGCCGTGAGTATATAGTCCTGCCGGATAATCTCAAGCATGCTGGACCGCATATACCTCGACATACCTGCCAGAGAGCCGAAGGCAGATATAACGACAGGAAGGAACAGATGCCTTGAAAGGTCCCATATCCTTGACAGATGCCCCATATATGCGTAATCGGACGAATGGATGCCGGATATGGGCAACCAGCCCAATCGTACACCCAGTATATCCATGCAGATAAGGGCAAGCCAGAAACCGGGTATGGAAAACCCGATAAATACCACAATGGTGATGGAACGATCTGCAATGCTCCCCCTTTTGATGGCAGAGAAAACACCAAGGGGGATAGCCACCACAAGGATGATCACCATGGATGAAATATTGATATACACGGTAACCGGAAGCCGCTCACGTATCTTGTCCCATACCGGTCTTTCATCCGATGAAACGGATCTGCCGAAATCCAGCCTGGCGAGATTGGACATCCAGATGATATATTGAGCTGCAAGGGGCTGGTCCAGGCCGTAATGGTGTTCCATCTGCGCTATTGCCTCGGGCGTGATGTTTGGATTGAGCTGGGCCTGGAGGGCAGTGGGTTCTCCGGGTGCAAGGTGGATGACAAAAAAGCACACAAGGGTTATCCCTATAAAGGTGGGTATGAGCATTAATATGCGTTTGGCCAGATAAGCGAGCATGTCCAAGCATGTATATCAGGTTCATTCTCTGGATGTAAAGGGGGGCAAATCTTGATTTCTCACAGAAAAAAACGTATTACTCGCGAATTATTAAATGGTGATGATCATGCCAGTGATCAAGGCCTTACCCCGTGGGATATCCTCCTTTTTGGTGTCCTTGTTATAATATGTGTTGTTTGGGGTATCAGGATGATGCAGGGTGAGGTGCCCGCGTCCATGGTGGAAATCTATAACAAAGACGGGCTTTATGCAGTGAAAAACCTTGACGCCAATGCCTTTGTCCATGTGCCAGGCCCCCTTGGAGACAGTGTCGTGGTCATAGAGGCCTCCAGCGTATATATGAAATCATCACCGTGCCCGAAAAAGATATGTGTGCATATGGGTGTGATACACAAGGCCGGCAGCAGCATCATATGTATCCCTAACCGTGTTTGTGTAAAGATCCGTGGTACATCACAGGACAAGACAATGGATGCAATAACGCAATAGCGAACAAATCGGCATGCCATTCATAAACTGTCCCTGCGGCTATTTCCCCCACACATAGAGACATCCTGAGGTGCTCCTCAGGTATACAAGCCCCTCCGGACTCACCAAAGATTCAACGATCTCGTCGTCTGTATCATCGATTCCGGATAGATTTTCCCATTCAAAACCATCCTCAGTGGCGTATCCGCCGCACCATATCCGGCCATAGAGGTCCTGATCCAGGCTGTTTGCAACATATCCCGGCTGTGAGCCTGACAATACGTTTGCCTTGTATACCTTGCCGGAAGCGATACTCCATATCTGATTGTCCGTATCCAGATAGATACTCTGAGGGTTGTTACCCGGGTATTCGCTAAAAGCGGTTGTGATCTGCGGATCGGCCTTGTCACATTCATATATACCCGTGGTGGTCGCCAGGTAGAGATAGTCTTCGCTGA
>JAYEKR010000101.1:0-18750 GCA_034661115.1 Thermodesulfobacteriota bacterium
CGGTTACAATAACAGGAACACCACCACAGTCATTCCCGCGAAGGCGGGAATCCAGTGTTCCAGATAATTCACGTTTCTGGACCCCCGCCTTCGCGGGGGTGACGCGGAAAGCACGTTCCGTGAACGGCTTTCAACGTTCCGTGAACGGTTACTAATTTTCTATACCCTTTCTTGCCTGGACATCGCGGGCATAATAATGCTTCACCTCTTTCATCTCGGTAACCAGGTCTGCGGCATCCATAAGCGCGGGTGTGGCCCCTCTTCCTGTAAGGACCAGTTCCATGCCATCTGGCCTTGCATGTATGATATCAAGGATCTCATCCTCTGTGACCAGATGAAACATCATGGACACTATCACCTCATCCGCAATGAGTATATCGCACGAACATGAAGAAACAATCTCATGGATACGTTCAAGGGCATGATGCGCCCTCTTTACATCCCCGGGATCGGGCGGATTGGTGAGCCGACAGAATTCCTGAGAGCCATGCTGTTCTATGACCAGCAGTCCTTCCAGCATCTTTGCAGCATCAAGCTCGGAATAATGCCGCCCCTTCATGAACTGGATAACAATAGTTCTCAAACCGCAGCCTGCACCCCGCAGGGCCAGGCCAAGGGCGGCAGTGGTCTTTCCCTTTCCATCGCCCGTATAGATATGTACATATCCCTTACCCAGATCCGACATAATACCCCCTGTGAACAATTACCAGATATCCTACATATTCCTCCGGTACTTCCCCCCGACCTCAAAGAGGGCATGGGTAATCTGGCCCAGGCTTGCAACCCTTACCGTGTCCATGAGCTCTTCAAAGATATTGCCGCCACTCAGGGCTACCTGTTGAAGGCTTTTCAGGGCCTGCGGGGCCGCTGACCGGTTCTTTTCAATAAAGGCATTAAGGTTGTCCAGCTGGGCGGTCTTTTCCTCAAGGGTGGCCCGGGTCACCTCCATGACATCGGCATCCCTGGCAGTCTTATCACCTGGTGCAGGGGCAGTGTATGTATTGACACCTATGATGGGCAATTTTCCCGAATGCTTGAGATGCTCGTAATACATGGACTCCTCCTGTATCCGGCTTCTCTGGTAATGCGCCTCCATGGCGCCTAAAACCCCGTTCCGGTCACTGATGCGTTCGAATTCCCTCAAAACGGCCTCTTCCAATTCATCGGTCAGCCATTCCATAAAGAATGAACCCTGGTACGGATTTTCATTCTTTGCGGGTCCGAATTCCCGGTTGATAATGAGCTGTATGGCCATGGCCCTTCTCACCGACTCCTCGGTGGGAGTGGTGATGGCCTCGTCATAGGCATTGGTATGCAGGGAATTACAGTTGTCATTCAATGCGGTCAGGGCCTGGAGGGTCGTACGGATATCATTAAACTGGATCTCCTCGCTGTGAAGTGAACGCCCCGAGGTCTGGACATGGCACTTGAGCCTTTGCGCCCCCTGGTCCGCATGGTAAACATCCCGCATGGCGATCGACCATATACGCCGCGCCACCCGGGCGAGCACGCTGTATTCCGGATCCATGCCGCTGGAGAAAAAGAACGAGAAATTGCTGGCAAACTCGCTTGCGTCCATACCGCGCGAACGATAATACTCCACATAGGTAAAACCATTGGCCAATGTAAAGGCGAGCTGGCTGACAGGGTTGGCCCCTGCCTCTGCAATGTGGTACCCGCTTATGCTCACAGAATAGAAATTGTTGATCCGGTTATCGATAAAATATTCCTGCATGTCTCCCATCAGGCGGATGGAAAAATCAGTGGACATCAGGCAGGTATTCTGGCCCTGGTCTTCCTTGAGTATATCCGCCTGGACCGTACCCCTGATATTCGACAAGACCCTTTCTCTGATCCCGGCATATTCTGCCGCTGAGACCTCCTCGTTCCTTTGTTTTTGGATCTCGT
The DNA here is from genome assembly GCA_034661115.1 of Thermodesulfobacteriota bacterium. Classification (GTDB taxonomy): domain Bacteria; phylum Desulfobacterota; class Desulfomonilia; order UBA1062; family UBA1062; genus JAYEKR01. The sequence continues at coordinate 1,909 of JAYEKR010000101.1, forward strand.
CCACCCTCTGATCGATCGCGGCATTAAAAAACATGGCAGTCATGATGGGGGCCGGCCCGTTTATGGTCATGGAAACGCTTGTGGATGGCGCGCACAGGTCAAACCCGTAATAAAGTTTCTTTATATCCTCAAGGGTGCATACACTGACCCCGCTCTCACCGATCTTCCCAAAGATATCCGGTCTCTTGTTCGGGTCTTCTCCGTAAAGGGTAACACTGTCGAAAGCGGTCGATAACCGTACTGCCTCGTCATCACTACAGAGATAATGAAAACGTCTATTTGTCTTCTCCGGGGTCCCCTCCCCTGCAAACTGTCTTTTCGGATCCTCCCAGTCACGTTTGAACGGGAACACCCCTGAGGTAAACGGGAAAAACCCGGGCAGGTTTTCTTTTCTCATCCATCGGAACAACTCGCCGTCATCAATAAACGCGGGCAGGGCAACCCTGGGAACATCAAGACCGGAAAGGCTCTCTCTTGTCAGCGGCACCCTGATCTTTTTTCCCCGGACCTCATAGGTCGAAGTTTTTCCTTTATATCGTTCTGAAAGCACCTTCCATGCCTCAAGATCCTTGATATCCTCCGGATCGACCAGGTCTTTAATCCGGGAAACCTCCTTTGATATGCCTTCTGTCTCCAGAGATGCATCCATATCCGCGAGGACCTCCTGCAGGGTTGAAAGCCGGTGTATCCGGCCTGCCGCCTCACGGGTATGTGCATGGTATTCCCTTATGCTATGCGCAATCTCCCTGAGATACGTCTCCCTGCCAACCGGAACAATGCTGTGAACGATACGGTCACCTGCCTTATCCGGTGCATCTGGCACATCCCAGTCTACAAGCCTTTTTTTTGCCAGTGTCTGTATCATGAAAGAAAAGACCCTGTCTGTTCCGGGATCATCAAACCGGCTTGCCATTGTGCCAAAAACCGGCAGGTCTTCGTAAGGGAGATCAAAAAACCCATGGTTGCGCATAAACTGTTTTTTGACATCCCTCAAGGCATCCATGGAATGTCTTTTCTCAAACTTGTTGATGACCACCATGTCAGCAAAATCCAGCATATCGACCTTTTCCAGCTGGCTGGGGGCACCGTATTCACTGGTCATCACATAGATACTGACATCGCTTATACCGGCGACCGCTGCATCACCCTGACCTATGCCGCTTGTCTCGACAATAATCAGGTCATAGGCCCCGGCCTGCATCACATCAATGGCGTCATGGATAGCCTCGGAAAGCTCCCCCCCGGACAAACGGGTTGCCATGGACCGCATAAAAACCCTGGATGAATCAATATGGTTCATCCGGATACGGTCGCCGAGAAGTGCGCCTCCACTCTTTGTCCTCGATGGATCCACCGATACCACGGCAAGCCTCTTTTTTTTGTAATAAAGGAGAAAACGCCGGACAATCTCATCGATAAATGAGCTCTTGCCGGACCCGCCGGTCCCAGTGATACCCACAACCGGGCTTTTTGACATGGATCGTTTGAGGAAGGGCTTGAATGGTTCAAACCTTTCACCTTTATTAAAGATATCCGCCTCGGCCAGGCTGATCAATCTCCCCAGGACCACGGGATCGCTCACCAGGCCATCCTTCATGCGCCCCTCTATATCAGGGAATTCCACCCTGGAGGCATGATCTATCATATGGTCGATCATGCCCTTGAGCCCCATTTCTCTGCCGTCTGCAGGGGAATATATCTTTGTGACCCCATATGCCTCGAGTTCCTGGATCTCTTCAGGCAGGATAACCCCGCCTCCACCGCCAAAGACCTTTATGTGTCTGCAACCCCTGTCTCTGAGCAGATCAATAAGATAACGAAAAAACTCCATGTGCCCGCCCTGGTAGGAGCTGATCGCCACACCCTGCACACCTTCCTGCACACAGGCATCCACGATCTCGTTTACACTGCGGTTATGCCCGAGGTGTATCACCTCTGCACCCGCATCCTGGAGCATCCTCCTTATAATATTGATCGACACATCGTGTCCGTCAAAGAGGGAGGTTGCTGTTACAAACCTGAGAGGTTCATTGCTGATTGACTTGGCCATCAGCCCTCACCTATCAAAAAATATACGTCCTTCACCTGATTCCAGTCCTGAAACATCCCTTTTCCCAATCGCCCCGATTGCAATGATCTTTCCATTTGTAATCAAACCCTCCATTGTTCTCACATCGTCTCTTCAGGATGGACATTAACCGATTCACCGGACCATTGCAAATTATTCATACGACAAACATTTCACCTTCTACTTGACTTGATTATACCTGAAATGACATGAAGGGTGTATTATATCTGAATCTTCCGGCCTATTGCCGGAGAAATAAAACCCTGCCTCTGGTCATAATATATACAGGGCATATAAAAGGTGGATAACCAATGAATATTCCAACGGATTTGAGATACACAAAGGATCATGAGTGGGTCAGGATCCAGGAGAACATGGCCACGATCGGCATCACAGACTATGCGCAGAGTGAACTCGGGGACATCGTTTTTGTGGAGCTGCCCGAGGTAAATACCTCTGTAAAAAAGGGAGGGGTCTTTGGTACATTGGAATCGGTAAAGGCGGTCTCGGATATCTACACCCCTGTGAGCGGAGTCATCACAAAAATCAATGACCAGCTTGAGGATGAGCCGGAACTGGTCAACCAAAACTGCTATGACAAGGCATGGATGATCGTGATCCGGATGGACGATCCAGCTGAGATCACCGCCCTTATGGATGCATCGGCATACGAAAAATACGCAGGGGCTGAGGCAAAATAGATGTCATTTACCTGCGAAACCCGTGCATCCCTTGAAACCCTGCTTAATACCATTGGTATAGACAAAAAAGAGGATGTCTTTTCCTCCATCCCTGAAGACCTGCTCTTTAAGGGGAAACTGAACATCCCGGAACCCATGGATGAGGAAAAAATCCGTAGAAAGATGGACTTCCCCGTCTCAGGGACGATCTTTGCCGGTGGAGGGATATACCGTCACCACATACCTTCTGCAGTAGATGCACTTACAGCGAGACAGGAATTCTTCACCGCATACACCCCATACCAGCCGGAGATCAGTCAGGGGACGCTCCAGTCGATTTTTGAATACCAGAGCATGATGGCAGACCTCACGGGCATGCATGCATCCAATGCATCCATGTATGACGGGGCTACCGCGCTTGCCGAGGCCGCCCTCATGGCCATACGCAAAAAACATGTAAAAAAGGTCTTTGTGTCAAGGGCAACCAACCCCTCATACAGGGCCGTCCTGCAAACATATCTGGCAAGCCACGTGGATGTCGCGATCATCGAGATCCCCTTTGACCCGAAAACCGGGCGCACAGATATGAATACCCTCAATGAAACAATAGACAAAGACAGTGCCGTATTCATCCAGAACCCCAATTTCTTCGGCATCTGTGAACCAATGAAAGAGGTCTCAGAGACGGCCAGGAATGCCGGCATGTGGGGAATCGTTGTAAACGAGGCAATCTCCCTGGGCATACTGGAAAAACCCGGGGCCTTTGGCCCGGACATTGTGCTGGGCGAGGCACAGTCCTTTGGAAACCCCGTATCTGCCGGCGGGCCGCTCCTCGGATTCATGTGCGTCAAAAAAAACCTTCTCCGGGCCATGCCCGGAAGGGTCGTGGGACTCAGCAGGGACAAAAACAATACCCAGTCATTCTGCCTCACCCTTGCCACACGCGAGCAACACATACGAAGGGAAAAGGCCACCTCAAATATATGCAGCAACCAGGGGCTATGTGCACTGAGGGCAGCCGTCTATCTGAACCTCATCGGGCCGCAGGGCCTGCGTGACACGGCCCTTCAATGCGCGTTCGGTGCCAGGTATCTCAGGGACCAACTGATGGACAAGGGGATAAATACAGTGTTTTCCGGCCCGTTCTTCCACGAATTTGTCATAAGGATGGATACAAAAAAAAGAAAAGACCTTATCAAAAAGGGCATTGTCCCAGGCGTGGACATCCAGAATGTTTACCCGGAGATCCCGGACGGCCTTCTTGTCAATGTTACAGAGATGAACACAAAGAAGGAGTGCGCATGTCTTATAGAGCATCTATAGTATCCTTTCCTGAAATAAAGGAGCCCCTCCTGAACAAAAGGACATCCAGGGACAAAAACAAAATAATGACCCCTGCGCCCTTTGATGCCTGCGACCTTGAAGGTCTTGATACACCAGAAACCCTGCCAGAGATCCCGGATGTCTCCCAAGTGGAGACGATACGGCATTTCACGCGGCTCTCCAGACTCAATTTCGGGATTGACCAGGGCATGTATCCCCTTGGCTCATGCACCATGAAGCACAACCCCAGGATATGCGAAGAGATCGCCTCTAAGATGGCCCGTATCCACCCTGCGGATGATATGGCCATGAGCGGGATACTGGAAAAGGTCTTTGAACTTAGCGGATACCTGGAAGAGATCTGCGGAATGGACGCCTCCACCCTCTGGCCTGCTGCAGGCGCGCATGGGGAACTGACTGCCATAATGATCATAAAAAAGGCCCTTTATATAAGGGGCGAGCCCCGCAGGACGGTCCTGATACCGGACACCGCCCATGGCACAAACCCCGCATCATGCGCTGTTGCCGGATTCCGCACAGTGAACATCCCTTCAGGCGACGACGGGATGCTGAAGGCATCGATCCTGAAGGAATACCTTGACGGGGACGTCGCAGGCCTCATGATCACAAACCCCAACACCCTTGGAATATTTGAAAACGAGATAAGGGCAATTGCAGCAATGCTTCATGAAAACGGATCATACCTGTACATGGACGGCGCCAATCTGAATGCAATCATGGGGATAACCAGACCAGGTGATATGGGGGTGGACATCATGCACCTCAACCTGCACAAGACCTTTGGCACCCCGCATGGCGGGGGAGGCCCGGGAAGCGGTCCTGTCCTCGTGAAAAAGGGTTTAGTACCATTTCTGCCACTACCGGATATTACACATACAGACAACCGATTTTCACTGGGCTGGAACAGGGACACATCCATCGGCATGGTCCATTCCTCTACAGGAAACATGGCAGTGCTCATAAAGGCGCTCACCTACATCTATTCACTGGGCGCATTCGGTATAAGGCAGGCAGCGACCATGGCCTGCATCAATGCGAACTACCTGAGGGCCAGGCTTTCGCCCATGTTCAATCTGCCATACCCCGGGGCCACCCTCCATGAGTTTGTCCTTTCAGACCGCGACCAGGGAAAAAACCAGGTCACCACCATGGACATGGCAAAGGCACTCATGGATTACGGATTCCATCCGCCCACAGTGTATTTCCCCCTGGTTGTCCACGGCGCTATCATGATCGAGCCCACCGAGACAGAGCCATTAGAAGAGCTTGAACGATTTGCACAGGCCATGCAGGCGATAGCCGAAACAGCTCAGGAACATCAGGAATCCCTTCATAACAACCCCGTGACCTGCCCCTGTGAACGGGTGGATGAGGTCTGGGCAGCGAGAAACCTTGTCCTTACATGGGACATGGAATGAATCCGTCAGACAGGAACGTGTATCTAAATGGATAAACAGCCTGGAAAAATCAAGGATGCAGTTTTGGTCGAACGTATAAAACAGGGGGACATGGATGCCATGGAAGAGATTGTGAGACGATATTCAGACCGGGTCTATAACCTGGCCTTTCATCTCACAAGGGACGCGTCCTTTGCAGAAGAAATCATGCAGAATGTCTTTCTCACAGTTGTATCCAAAGTCTCGACGCTCACGAACAATGCATATTTTTCCACATGGTTATACCGTGTTGCGCTCAATGCCTCCTACGGATTTCTCCGCAAGGAAAAAAAGCATTCCAACCCTAATTTCGCAGAAAACATCGAGATGGATGAAATCGCCACCTATGACTGGTCAACACTGCCGGGCAACATACTCCTGTCGGATGAAAGCCGCGGCATCCTGAAAGACGCCATAGACAGCCTGCCGGAATCCATGCGTACCGTAGTAATCATGAAAGACGTGGAGGGCATGAAAAACGAAGAGATCGCACAAAGCATGGGCCTGAGCGTACCAGCTGTAAAATCCAGACTGCACAGGGGACGTCTTGTCCTCAGAGGGCTCCTGTCGGAATACTTCAGTCGGTATGAGGGACAACCGGCATGAACTGTAAGCGTGCTATCGATCTCTTTGATGATTACGTGGAAGGGACATTGCCTGAAAATATCCGGGAAGAGCTGGATTATCACCTGGCAGCATGCAGCCAGTGCCGAACCCTTTTGAACACATACACGCTGACCATACGCCTGTCCGCAAGGATAGAGAAAAACGCCTGCGTGAGCCAGGGGATGCTGAAAAGGCTGCATATCCTTTTGTGTGAACGGATGAACAATCCATAATTTAAAATAAACCCCTTGTTTTTGATGTTGAATCTTCATATGTTTGGTATAAACTGATTGCGTATAGAACAACTAAGGAGAATACTATGGATTCCGAAGAAGACGCCAAAAAGGTTTTGATCCAGAAAAAGCACGATATGCATGAAGAGTTCCTTTCCAGTGCAATAAAAGACCTCAGGTACAACCTTGACCATTATGGCAAGACCAGGAACGATATGGAGGCCGTGTCTGCCCATGTTCGGGCCAATGCCCGGGCCCTGCTCTTTCTCTGCGAAGAAAGAAAAAGAGACAGGGACAAAAGGCTCTCGGATTATTCAGCCGCCCCCTCATTCCTCCCCTCGTCCGGAGAGGATCTGAAATAAGGCAGCAAGTGAATCTTAAACAAAGGCTTAAACGAATACGGCGCACCGTGAGAAAAATCCTATGGCCAATCGGTGCACAACTCGCACCGGGGATCCTCTGGATATTAGAGCGACTGGGAAGGGATCACCTTGCCTCGGCAGGAACATTTATCGGATCTGTCTGGTATCTGTTGAGCATACCAGACCAGAGGCTCGGCCGGGACAATCTGGACTATTGCTTTGGAAACACATTGTCTGAAGAACAAAAGGAGGAGATCTGCAGGGAATCCTTCAAGAATATTATCAAATGCATGCTGGACTTCTTTTATTTTTCCTTCAGACCACAAAAGGCATGGGAACACATCCGAATTGAAAAACAAACAAAGGAAAGACTCGATAAGATCATGCACGGGCACGGGGCAGCGCTGATTCTCACGGCCCACCTTGGAAACTGGGAGCTCCTGTTAGGATATCTGCAACGACATTACAAAGACATGGAATTCATTGCACATAACCAGGGGGAATATGACCGCTTCACTGTCGACTGCCGTATGCGTTATAAGGTCGGGACCATACAGGACGATTCCACTGATTCAGCTACCATTGTCAGAAAATTAGAGACAGGAAAGCTGATAGGCTTTGTCTTTGACCGCAATCTCAGCCATTCAAAAGGCATCATTGCATCGTTTTTCAATAAACCGGTGTACAGCCCGTACTTTCCGGTCAATCTCGCCCGATATTCCGGGGCCCCTGTCATCGGGATGTTCCTTGTTCAAGAGGGCAGAGACTATCAACTTGTCGTGGATGAACCAATATATGTCCACTCAGAAAAAACCAGCCGGGAGACATACCAACGCTATGTCCAGATTTTTCTGGATATCACGGAAAAATATATCCGCCAATACCCCTCCCAGTGGTTCTGGGGCAATAAACGCTGGCACAGGCCCAAAGGCGATCTCATGCCATTGGATGGCAGCAGGGATATTGACTCGGTGGGAAAGTATATGTTAGGGGTCTGCGAATCGTGGGACTATCCAGAAAACTAATGGCTAAAATTCTATGGCGATCGTTCTTTGTCCAGGGGGCATGGAATTTCAAAGGTATGCAGAATACAGGCTTCACCCATGCAATGATGCCCGGCCTCAAAGCAATGGACCCGAATGCGTCCAGTCCGGCATCGCGTCCCTATACCGGTTTCTTCAATACACACCCCTATATGGCACCGACAATCATGGGGGTATTCCTCCACATGGAACAAGAAGGACAACAGGAACGCATAGAGGCAATCGGGATATCCATGAGCGGCTCCCTTGCAGCGCTGGGCGACACCTTTTTCTGGGGCGCACTGAAACCCAATATGGCATTGATATGCCTGATCGGCGCGATCTCCGGGCGTATATGGATAATGACGGCAGCCATTGTCCTTTTTAATCTTGTTCACCTGTGGGTAATGATCCGCGGGTTCTCACTTGGATACAAAAAAGGTATGCATGGCGCGCTGGACATGGGCAAAAGGCTTTCCGCAAAACGAACAAAGGCCCTGAAATGGTTTATCCCATTCCTTATCGGCGCTGCAATATGCATGCTTCCGGGTTTCTTGCAAATTACAGGCCACAGGGGAAAAGATCTCGGCCTGGCCTTGGTGATCTTTGTTGCCAGCCTGGCTGCATCGAGGTTCAAAATGAATCCCCTGCAACAATTTTACGGAATGTTTATTATCATGTCCATATGGTTTATGATATAATGCTACAGGAAACGGTTATGATTAAAAACGAACTTGGACTGCATGCCAGGGCAGCTGCCATGTTTGCAAAAAAGGCATCTGGATTCTCTTCAAACATCCGGGTGACAAAAGACCATACACCTGTTGATGCAAAGAGTATCATGGAATTGCTGACCATTGCGGCTGCCAGGGGGAGCAAAATAACGATATCTGCAAACGGCATGGATGAAAAAGAGGCCATCAGATCCCTTGTATCTTTGGTAAACAATGGATTCGGAGAAGACAAATGAGCTCGGAACAGATCCACATCATGCAGGGCATACCTGCATCCGCAGGCATAGCCATAGGGCATGCCGTAATTATCGACACCAGAAAAATAGAACGTTACCCCAAAATACGCATCACAGAAGAGATCATAGAGGATGAAATCACACGTTTTGATAAGGCCGTGGAGATATCCTGCACACAGGTCAACAATGCCATAAAAAAGCTTGGTTCCCACACCGGCATAAGGGAACATTCCCTTATCCTGGAATCCCATCTCATGATGCTCAAAGACCCGTCTCTGCTTGAGAGGGTAAACACCCTTATCCGGTCAAGACTCATTAATGCGGAATGGGCCCTTAAGGTCTCGTTGCAGGAGATAGAGATAAGTTTTGAGTCCATCGAGGACGAATATATCAAAAGCCGGGTAGCTGACACCAGTTTTGTAGGCGAAAGGCTCATGAGAAACCTCGTTGGAAAGGAGGCAGGTTCCTTTCACCTGCATGAAAAAAGCATCGTGGTGGCACATGACCTCTCCCCTGCAGACACCGCAATGCTCAACAAAGACAAGGTCCTTGGCTTTGCAACGGATATGGGAGGAAGGACATCCCACACCGCCATCATCGCACACTCACTTGAGATGCCCGCCGTGGTCGGCCTGGAAAAGGCAACACTTGCCATTAACCCCGGGGATCGGCTGATCCTTGACGGTATCACCGGCACCCTGATCATAAACCCCTCTGACCCCCAGGTTGAAGAATACAGGCAAAGGACAGAGGCATACCTGAGCCTTGAAAACAGGCTCAGGGAAAGGGCAAAGCTTCCCGCCATAACAAAGGACAACAAGACCATAAAGGTAAAAGGCAACCTGGAGTTCAAGGAAGAGGTAAACTCAGTCCTTGAACACGGGGCAGAGGGAATAGGACTGTACCGCACGGAGTTTCTTTATCTCAACCGCAGAATCCCGCCTTCAGAAGAGGATCATTTTGAGGCATACAAAAGCGTTATCGAGGCCGTATCACCGTTCAACACCACCATCCGCACCCTGGATGTGGGCGGTGACAAATTCCACGCCTCCCGCAAAGAGATCACAAAAGAGGCGAACCCGGCCCTGGGGCTGCGCGCCATACGTTTTTGCCTCAAGGAAACACAGATCTTCAAGACACAGCTCAGAGGCATCCTGAGGGCGAGCCATTACGGCAGGGCATCCATCATGTTCCCCATGATCTCAGGTATGGAGGAAATCCTGCGTGCCAAGGAGATCCTTGAAGAGGTCAAACAAGAACTCTCAAAAGAGGGCATACCCTTTGACAAGGAGATCCCGGTCGGCATCATGATAGAGATTCCATCTGCCGCCATTATCGCGGACCTGCTTGCAAAAGAGGTTGACTTCTTCAGCATAGGGACTAATGACCTCATCCAGTACTCCCTTGCCATTGACCGCGGCAATGAATACGTAAACTACCTCTATGAACCCCTGCATCCTTCCGTGCTGAGGCTGATCAAGCACACCATTGACGCGGGACACAGCCAGGGCATAGAAGTCGCCATGTGCGGCGAGATGGCAGGCAGGGAGATCTATACACCTATCCTGCTCGGGCTCGGGATTGACATACTCTCAACCAATATCTTTGCCCTGCCGCACATCAAGGAGATAATCAGAAAGATAAATATCTCCAAGTGTTCCAGCATCATAGACCACCTGTTTTACCTGAAAACGGCAAAAGAGGTCTATGACTTCATGCACAATGAACTGGAAAAACATGCCCCTGACATCATCAGATAGACCGGCATGAGCGATGCGCACTCACAACAAGGCATAAAAGACAATAAGGACATGAAATGAAAACGCCAGAAGATTTAACCGTGAGCAGTGAACCATCTTCATGCAAACAGGACATGAACATGGACAATATCGTCCCGGGGATCGTTATATCCGCAGATAGCAGAAAAGTAAGGGTACAGGTGAACAGAAAATCCGCGTGCGGTGGGTGCCAGGCCGCTGACATCTGCCACAGCCTCACAAACAACCTCATGGATTTTGACCTTCCACTCCCGGGCTTTGCGGTTCACAAAGGAGACAGGGTCAATATCTCCCTGGCCGCATCCAGCCTTCTCAAGGCAACCGGCCTGGCCTTTATGCTGCCCCTGTTCTTTATCGTGCTGGTGCTTTCTATCACCACGGCCCTGGGAATGGGTGTAGCCATACAGGCATCAGGCATCCTTATTTCCCTTATCATAAGCCTGTTCATTGTCCGCTGGCTGGGCAACCGCCTTGAGAGACCCAGGATCACAGGGATCATCCATGAAGAATGAACGAATAAAACCCCTATGCACCAACCGGAAGGCCCGGCATTCATACGAAATCCTGGATACCATGGAGGCAGGGATCATGCTTGAAGGCCCGGAGGTCAAATCGCTCCGCCAGGGAGGAGGAAGCATCAAAGACAGCTATGCCCAGGTAAGATCCGGCCAGGCCTGGCTGGTTCATCTCCATATAAGCCCCTATGTGCAGGCCGGCATCTTTAATGCAGACCCTCAAAGAATACGCAAGATTCTTTTGCATAAAAGAGAGATAGAGCAACTTTCAGGCAAGATAAAGGAAAAGGGGCTCTCCCTGATTCCCCTGAAGATATACCTCAAGGGCAGCCTCATAAAGGTGGAGCTGGGGCTGGCAAAAGGAAAACGCGCCTATGACAAAAAACAGACGATCAAGGAAAGGGATATCAAACGGGAGATGGAAAGGGATGTCAAATCATGGAGATAAAAACCAGAGGAGGGACTCAATGAAAAAACCCATAATACGGCTTGTCATACCCATGATATTGATGGTCATTGTCTCAGGTTGCGCATTCATCTCCATGGACATGGCAAAGATGCTCCAACTGCAGCCCCTGGAGGAACGGGTCATTTTAAAAGGATCTGATGACAAGGTTCTGGTCGTTGAAATCCTGGGTCCCATCAGCACCACCTCGATTAAAAAAGGCTATCTCCCGTCACAGGGCACCCTTGAACGGCTGGACTGTGTGTTCAAAAAGGCCGAAAAGGATCGAGAGATCAAAGGGATCATCCTCAGGATAGATTCCCCTGGCGGCGGGGTAAGCGCTTCAGACCTCGTGTACCGCCGCATAACCCGGTTCAAAACATCCAGGGCAATACCTGTCGTGGCATGTATCACAAACCAGGGCACATCAGGGGCATACATGGTGGCCCTTGCCGCGGACCGAATCTGCGCCGGTCCCACCTCCATTGTCGGCAATATCGGTGTAATTATCCCATCCATAAGCGTTGAAGGGCTTATGGACAAGCTGGGCATCGCAAACCAGACCGTTAAATCCGGCCGGTTCAAGGACACGGGCAATCCCATGAGGGACATGAGCCCCGATGACAGGGAGATCATAAAGGGTATTGTCATGGAATTCTATGAAAAATTCCTTTCCATGGTAAAAGACAAAAGGCCTGTAACACAGGCTGACCTTAAACACGTGGGTGACGGACGTATCATGAGTGCGTCAGAGGCAAAAAAATATCACCTTATCGACCGGGTCGGCTATCTCGAAGAGACCATGGATACCATGGATAAACTGGCCGGGACAGACAAACCCACGCTCATCGTCTACCGGAGGGGATCGGAAAACCATGGGGGATTCTATTCATGGCCCTGATAAAAAAGCCCTCCCGGGAACACAGGGAAGATAACCGTTTACAAAAACAGGGAAACCGGACACTCAGGCCTCATGCCTTTGTACTGTTGCCAAACGCATTCCTGTCCGGGCCTGGATTATCGGGTTTCCCCAATTTCCACATTCTAATTTCAGGACCTGAGATTCAAGCCATGAATGCCTGTAGTGAACGCATACAATAACACAATCTCATCCAATACAAGGCTGACTACCCTCGCCATCCTTGTCTCCATGGCAGTAGTCCTCCACTGGGTCGAGGGCTTTATCCCCTCCCCTGCCCCGTTTTTGCGCCTGGGACTCGCCAATATTCTCACCATCTGCGCCATATATCTCTTCGGCGGCATATGGGGCATTGCAGTGGTGGCTGCCCGCGTAATCATAGGCAGCCTTTTGTCCGGATCCATATTCACGCCCGCGTTTTTCCTCTCCATGGCAGGAGGCCTGTGTGCAGGGGGGGTGATGTGGGCTATGCCGAAAAGGCTGTTTTCAATCACAGGGGTGAGCGTGGCAGGGGCAGCAGCCCATATGACTGCCCAGGTGGTCCTCGCATCGATCATCATTCAACAGGCAGCGCTGACACGTCTCATGCCCGCGTTTATCCTTGTTTCCATGATCACAGGCATAATCAACGGGTATGCGGCAAAACAGGTCATCAGGGTAATAAAAACGTAACCATTCACGGAACGTTGAACGTGGAAATTGGAACGTTGAAATTGGAAATTGGAAATTGGACCTTTATACTTTTGTACTGTTGACGAACGCATTCAATTGTAACCGTTCACGGCTTGAAATATCCGCCATAGCAAAGCAAATGCGGATTGAACAGGCGTCGGCCTCAGCGGCCTCAGCTCAGGTTCAGGACCCCGCCCCCATCATGTTTGAGAGCCACTGCTGCTGGTTCTGGAGGCTGGAGAGCAACCTCTCCATATTCGTAAACTGCATCGTCAGCATCTCTTCTTTCAGGTCAAGACGCCTTTGTGATGAATCTATACGTTCATCCATACGGTCCATCCGGGTTTCCAATGCCTCCTGCTTACCCGCGACATAGCCGTCAATGCTGTCTGTCATGCCGTATAATGCCCGGTCCATCTTCTCGGCCATTCCTGTGGTAAAATCAAAGCCAAAGGTCCCGGAGGAATCACCGGTATAGCGCAGGACAAGCCCCTCTACCGCCTGATCGTCATCACCGGTCAGGGCCTGGCCGTCACCGGTCATGGTCTGCCATGTACCGGAACCCTCCTCCCTGATCCTCCCTGCAACATCCTCTCCTGTATATGCAGCATCCGCAATACCAAATGCTGCAGATGCACCGGAGATATCAATACTGCTGTCACCATAGGCATCATTATAGATCTTGAGCTGACCGCCCTCGTTGGCAGCAACAATATCACCCATGGAATGCCTGCCCTCATGAGAACCGTCTGCGCCTGATGGATCGATGTCTATTGTACCGAAATCCAGTCCCTGTGCAGCGGTTACATTCAGGCTCAGGCTGGACGCACCCACAGTGGTATCCTCTATGGCTATGCGTCCCTGGTTATCTATGTATGCATTGTATCCGGAACCAAATTCCGCTTCGATATCGCTGAGAAAACCCTGCACCGTGTCTGTGGATGTATCACCCACTGTGTATTCACCCGCTATCACCACACCGTTTCTTTTAAGTCCTCCAAAACTGATGGTATCGCCCTGTGAAAGGGTGACACCGTCTATGCCGCCCCATGTGGTATCCTTATCTATATAGGTGGTGTGTGCTGCATCCGTGTACAGGCTGTTGGCACCCACATGGATCTCGTTATACTCCTGGGACAATTCAGAGTTTATGGCACTTGTCACGCTGGAGATGTCCCATCCCGAGCTCAATGCTGTCTCTGCAATGGATCCCTCATCATTGGTGATGGTTATCGTGGTATCAGAACCCAGCGAACCGCTGAATCCAGCACCCAGGGCGCTGGCCTGTGTAGCGGCAGTGGTGATCTCCACCTCGTATGACCCGCTGTCGGTCTGATTGCCAGAGAGTACATAGGAGAGGTCAGAGTTTGCAGAGGTGCCGTGAGCGGCAAACAAATCCACCACCTCTGAAAGATTGTTTTCCAGATAATCATCAAAGATGGAATCATCCACAGTCAAAAGACCATCTTTATCGCTCTCGATACCCACAAGGCTCAGGTAATTGAGGTCTGAATCCAGGCCCGAGACCTCTGAGAGTATCTGGTCTCGTATGGTGCTCTTAACAAAACGCAGGGATGCATCCGCATACAGTGCACCAGTGTCCGGGTTGCCCTCCTCGTCCTCTGAGTAGGTGAACTGCTCATTGATATTGAACATAACCGCATTATAGCTGGACACAAAAGTCGATATCTTTGTCTTTATGGCTGTGTAATCCCGGTCAATATTCAAGTTTATAGTTGCGTCTGCATCTGAACCCTTCAGGTCCAGGGTGATACCGGTAATGACATCCGTGATCTGGTTGGTAGAACGGGTAAGGCTCTGTCCGTCCACTGTGATCTGTGCGTCCTGTGCCTGGACGATCTCCCGGGACCTTATTGAAGAAGAGCCAAAGGCCCCGAACCCAAGGATTGAATTGGAATCAGCGATGGTCGAAGAAAGGTCCATGGCCAGGCTGGATGTGCCGGACCGGCTGTCCTCCACCACTATGGAACCCTGGCCATCCACATAGGCATTCACATCACCGGCGTATGCCGTCTCTATGGCAGAGAGCAGGTCGCCCATTGTAGAGTTTTCTGTTATTGTGAATGCCGTGGGTCCCACAGCATTACCATCATGATCTGTCCCGCTGATGCTGACATCGTCCCCTGATGTCCATGTATTGTATCCGTCGATATTTGTGAGCAGGGTGTCGGCTGTAATGGCGCTGCCACTTTTTGTGTTCGCAGTTGCGCCTGTAACACCGGTCACATCCGTATGGCCCTGCCTGAGGATGCCCAGGCTCTGCAGTATATTGTCTGTGTCCACGAACGACTGTGTACCGTCGATCTGGAGACTATAGGCGGTGTCATCCGAACTTGTATCAGAGGTAATGGAGGCGCTCACGCCCTTTGTCTGCAGGGCTGCATTTGCGTTTATGGCATCGCGTATGGACTGTAAAGAATCCGTTGAAAGATCTATGCTGACAGACTCACCGGCAATGGTTACTGCACCGGACTGGGTGGTGTTCAGGCCCAGCAGGGTCTTTATATCCTCGATAGAGCTTTCAAACGTGCCTGACCTGGCGCCGTTTGTAATCGTATTGCTGACGCCTGCTGTATTGTCTGAGATACCCAGCTGGCCCAGCAGATCATTTGCCGATGCATTGGCCACATCGATGCCTTCGGCGCCAGTTGCCTGCGAGGTAAGGGTCAACCGGTATTCACCCTCTGTCAGGGTAGATATGGAGGCAGTAACCGCTGCAGGATCGTCCCCTGTATTCAGGGCGTTTATCTTGTTGCGTATATCACTCAAAGAATCCGTATTGCCTATATTGACCACATGGTCATTGACCAGAATATCGCCGCTGAGACCCAATGCATCGTCAGTAGCCGAAAAACTCCTGGACCCCAGTTTTTGTGCCTGGGCCAAAGTGTCCACCTTGATAGCATATGAACCCTGCGATGCATTGGAGCCCACAGCGATATTCATTAAATCGCTTAAGGTCTTGTCCGACCCGCTGACACTGGTGCTGGATGTAAACAGGTCAAAACTATCTATATCAGACAGGCCGGATACTGCGCTCTTTAAGGAAAGCAGTCTTGTATTGACCTCACCCCATGCATCCTGCTTTTCACTGAGCTCTGTCTTGTCCTGCTCCATCAGATCAATGGGCCTGCGTTCAAGCTTCATCATATTGGAAATCATGCTGGTCCAGTCCATGCCTGATGTAAGACCGGATATGTAATTGCCCATGACCTGTACCCCCTGTGATCGTACCTACACTATGTCTTCCAGCAGAAGACCGGCTACATCATCCATCCTCTCTTGCAGTGCAATCATCTCTTCAGGAGGGATCTGCCGGATAATCTCGTCTGTCTCCTTGTCAATGATCTTGATGATCACGTCTTTAGTCTTATCCGCGATCTCAAAACGTATGGCCCTGTTTTCCATGACCATCCTGGAATTGATCTCCTTCATGGCCTTCTTGAGATCATCTTTTGCCACATTGTCAGACCCGGCCGCACCATCTCTTTTATCTACATTGGCTTTTTTATCTACATTGGCTCTTTTATCCACATTGGCTCTTTTATCTGCACGGGCCGCAACATGATTGCGAACCCCGTCCACATCAGGATTCGCAACTCTGCCTGCCTTAGGGTTCCTGCCTGAGACGTCTGCACGCAGGGAGGGCACTTGTGCTATGTCAATATCAGTTATATTCATAACATCACCATCCTTTCCTTGTTCAGACGGGTCCGCAGGGAACACCCTGCAGACCCGTCATCACTCAGACTAACCCATCAGGCTCAGCAC
>JAYEKR010000102.1:0-4121 GCA_034661115.1 Thermodesulfobacteriota bacterium
AAATAATCCACGGAAAAAAGGCTGGATGACTCCTCGCCGCAGGTGGTGGTGAAAATCGGCGTATCGACCAAGGTAAAACGGTTTTCATAAAAATAGTTCCTGATACTGTGGACAAGGCAATCCCTGACCCTCATGATGGCGGCCTGCCGCGGTGACCTCAGCCAGAGATGACGGTTGGTGAGAAGAAAATCAGGACCGTGCTCCTTTTTGCCTATCGGGAATTCTTCGGAACGTTGAAGGATCTCCACCCCGCTGACCTGAAGTTCATACCCGCCAGGTGCGCGCTCTTCCTTGACGACCTTACCTGAAATGATCACAGAGGACTCATGGGGAATCTTTTTTATCTCCTTATACTGCTCCCCCAGGACTGCTTTTTCTATAACCCCCTGGCAGACCCCAGTACCGTCCCTGAGGACCAGAAAGGCGATCTTTCCGCTTGATCTGCGGTTTACCACCCAGCCCTTTATGGTCATCTCTTCGTTTATATGCCCTGAAAAATCCGATATATAACACTCTGACATATTCTTGACTCCATTCATATTGTTGCCCTGTCATAGCCCATTTTCATGCGCATTGAAATATCAACTTTTTTAAAGCTCCCTGCAAAAAAGCAGCCCACACAAACCCTTTTTTCCCCGCAAATTACACAGATTAATACAGACAGGGCAGACACACTGGTCTGCCCCTGCAAGAATCCATCACACAATATCCATGATTTCATAGTCCCGATCAAGGCCTTCTTCACGGTCTGTCTTCATGCCATGCGGCAGAGATTCCATGATATCACGTGCAGTCATGCCGTCGGCGCCTGTCCTGGATGCAGCAATATCTCCGGCTGCACCGTGCATGAACACCCCTTTGAGTACTGCCTGCTCCACGCCCAGACCAAGCCCCTTCATGGCGGCGATGGTCCCGGTAAGCACATCTCCGGACCCGGCCGTGGCCATGCCCGGATTACCGCTCATATTGATAAAGACCCTTTTGTCGCTCATCCCTGTGAGTGAGTGGGCTCCCTTGAGTACAATGACAGCACCCAGGTCAGCAGCCGTGGTCTGAAGGATATTCACTGGATTGGCATGGATCTCCTTGATATCCATGCCAACCATCCGCGCCATCTCCCCTGCATGGGGGGTCAGGATGGTCGGTGCCTCTCTTTTGCGTATGCAATCCAGGTCCCGGCTTATCGCGGTGATCCCGTCTCCGTCTATAATAAGGGGAACCGGGATCTCTGAGGTCAGCCTTTGTACAAGCATAGCACATTCATCTCCCAACGAAAGCCCCGGCCCAAGCACAACCATATCCATGTCACGGGATATACGCACGAGTTCATCCATATTATCCACGGATATGCCACCTTCCCTGGTCTCTTTCATAGGCACAAAGACAATCTCAGGTCCCATACCAGCGAGCACAGGCACCATGGATGCAGGGCACGCAAGGCGGGAATACCCGCCTCCGGTCTTCAGAAAGGACATGGCACAAAGATAGGGCGCACCGTAATAACTCGCTGCACCTGCAATAAAGAGGGCCTTGCCCGCAGACCCCTTGTGCATCTGTGCACCTCTCGGCGCAAGACGGGCAGGTAAAGAACACTCGATCTTTATGGCGTCATCATTGTACAAAGCAGGGGGAAAGGAGATATGGGATACATGGAGTTCTCCGCATTGATCAAAACCCGGAAACAAGAGGTTCCCTTTCTTGGGAAGGCCAAAGGTGACGGTATGGTCCGCGTTTACGGCCGTTCCCATGACCGCCCCGGTATCTCCGGAGACCCCGGAGGGGATATCCACGCTGAAGACCATTGCATCACTTTTGTTCACCTGGTCAATGACATCCCCATATAATCCCTTAACCGGACGGGACAACCCTGTGCCGAAGATTGCATCGACCACTGCGTCGCACCTCTCCAGTTCCAGAAGCAAAGTATCGATACAATCAAGGGGGATAATATCGACGCCGAGCCCGGCCAGGATATCCATATTTTGTTGTGCAGCGCCCTTGAACCCTTGCACATCACCGAGGACAAAGACCCTTACCTCTGCCATGGATGAATAAAGTTTTCTGGCGACAACGAATCCGTCTCCCCCATTGTTTCCACCACCGCAAAGGACGACAAAACGCTGTCCCTGGACGCCAAGGTGCTCACGTATGACCGAATATACCGCATTCCCTGCGTTCTCCATCAATATTTCATTGGGAATACCAAAGCGTTTCACGGCATTCGAATCCATATCCCTCATCTGCTGAACACTACTTATCTTCATCTCTCCCTCCTACTCTGTCTGCGCATAATTTTATTCTTTTGATCCGGATACATCCCACAATCACACAAAACCAGGCATGTTTTGTTTTCCACAGCACTCAATCCATAACTGAATCATACAGGAACCCGTTTATCTGCCCTTGAGGGCTTCGTCTATGGTGCCGTCCGGCATCATCCAGTCGGGATGATATTCCCCTTTTTCCTCTTTCCAGTACCTTTTGCATAAATCCCAGTGATCCATGCAGTATTCATCGACCCATTTTCTGTCTATGAGCCCCTCTTCATAATACCTCTTCATAGGGCATACCGGATACCACTTGCATGTCATTGAAGACCTCCCTGACGTCCTGTCATCCATATAATGTCGCAAAAATAACCGTTATTCCCGCATTCGAAAAGATCCAGGATAACCGTAAAAGACAATCTACGAGATACATGACACGACACTAGCGCGTCCTCAGATAATCTTCAATACGCGTCAAACCCTTCTCGATCTTATCCACATCCAGGGCATAGGAAAACCGTACCCTCTCAGGTGCTCCAAACCACTCCCCGAGATAGGTAATCACCTTGTACCTGTCAAACATATCCATGACAAACGCCTTTGGGTCCGGGATTTGTGGCAACACATAAAAGGCCCCTTCCGGCCTCCACAGATCAAGCCCCAGGTCTTTGAGCCCATTATACAGCAGGTCCCTGCGCTGTTCCCATATCCTCAACTGATTGTCTATAAAGGTTCTCGGAACCTTTGTCGCCTCAAAGGCCATTTCCTGGCCCAGGATATTTGTGTTCATCGAGGTATGGGTCTTTATCTCTATCACACGATCAACCAGGTCCTGGTCCAGAGACCACAGATAACCGACCCTGAAACCGCACATGGCATAGGTCTTTGAAAAGGAATTGATGGTCACCACGTGATCACCCTTTATGATATAATTTTCACGGACATAGATCAGGTCTTTATACACCTCGTCCGAGAGTACATAGACACCCAGTCGGGCAGTCAGCTCTTCTACCCTTTTGAGGGTCTGTACCGACTCCACCCGGCCGGTGGGGTTTGATGGCGAGTTTATGACAACCGCCTTGCACCCCTGGATCTTCTCCTCAAAATCCGCCATATCGATCCTTCCATCCTTGAGATCGGTATATACCGGTTCCATACCGGCAAACCGGACAATATGGGGATAGGAATAATAAAATGGCCTGGTAAGGAGGACCTTGTTCCTTGCATCATCAGACCCGAGAAAAATAGCCCGCAAGACAAGGTCAAGGGCCTCTGATGCCCCGTTGGTAATAACAAAGTTTCGCGCGTCCGAGCATGGATACTGTCCGGACAGGGCATCCCTGAGATTCTTCTGGCCCTGTATAAGACCATATTTGAACTTGGAATAGTCCGGAAGGATGTCATAAACAGCATTCGGTGGGGGAAGATCGGGCTGCCCCGACCCAAAGGATATAATATCATCACCTTCCACCCCGATAAACATGGCCGGGGAAATGTCATTTTTCATTCATACCTCCAAAAATCTTTATTGCATTATGCCAAATCATCCGGTCTTCGGGCGTGCCTGAAGACCGTGAGTTCCTGCACCCTAAACCCCGGGATGATCATCCTGTTATACTGCAACCTGAATACCTGCCATCTGTATATCAAAGTTCTTAACATATATTGATAGAAAAAAGATTATCCAAGATCAATCCATATTTTTTTCATGGTTGAAAAATTCGCAATGAACTACCCCGCAGCAAGCTACGGGGTATCAAAACTTTCTAAGGGGGTAACCGTTCACGGAACGTGCTTTCCGCGTCACCCCCGCGAAGGCGGGGGTCCAGAAACGTGAATTATCTGGAACACTGG